>NZ_JAUBPS010000073.1:0-29259 GCF_036700865.1 Microcoleus sp. S13C4 | reverse complement strand
AATAGCATCTATAACTGGATGGGATTACATTTTGTCAGCCCTAGCTACTGTTGCATGATTTTTGAAAATTGGTATAAGCAAATCGAAAATTATTTTGCTCACTGCTGTTACTGTACCTCTTAGTCACGCAAAGTGCTGTAAATTCATGTCAGCAATCGGGAGGCAGAGTCTCGCTGATAGCCCTTCCCAGGCTCTACCTGGGAACGAGGATTGATAGCCTTGGTTTTGTGGGATGGGCGTCCCGCGCGTCCGTGTTCTGCTTCTTAGCAGCAATGTGTACCGATTTGAATTAACCTAGAGCGTCCCATCCGATACAGATATAAACTGAAGTTGATCCGGCGAAACATCCTTCACCAAACCCAAGATATTGCCACTGCTAGCTTGCCGAATCACCGTCGCCTTAGTATTTAACACTCTAAAATCAGCCGTTCGAGGCTGTCCGGGAGGAAAAGGGCTGCTGCTATCGTAATCTCTGGCATCACCAATTGTTAAAAACCTTTCGCTCAAAACAATATCATTTCGCGTCAATCCAGATGCCAATCCAATTACATCCCCTTCAGCCGGATTGTAATCGAGAATAAAATCGGCAGGCACTTCATCTACATCAAAATTGCCACTAGGAGGTGGTTGAAGCGAACCAATTTCTCCCGAAGTTGCTCCCGCTTCGGTGCGGATGACAAATAAATCTGCACCTTCACTTCCCCAAAGTCTATCAATTCCAGCATCACCAATTAGAGTATCGTTTCCACTCTCTCCTACTAAAGCATCATTCCCTTTACCGCCGCGAATAAAGTCATTAGCCGTGCCTCCATAAACGTAGTCATCGCCTTGATCTCCGCTGACTAAATCGCTGCCACATTCTCCATAAAGAATGTCAAAATCTTGACCGCCGCGAATAGTATCGCTGCCGCAACCTCCGATTAAAGTATCTGTGCCGCTGTTACCGTTCATCAGTTCCGCACCACCGGAACCTCTGACAAAATCGTTGCCAGCTAAGGCGCGCAAACCGCCAGGAGTATTGCGTAGAATTCCATTTGCTAATAGAACAGCGTCGTCATTGGGAGTTAAGTCAAAAAAGTTGGGGTCGCTGCCTGGATTTGGCAATGGCCCTGTGAGTAATTTAATGTTTGGGGGATCAGCAATAATTGGGTCTGAATTTTCAGCTAATGCTCTAATTTCTCCGAGATTTGTTTCTAACATCCTAAGTTTCTCCTTTTTTGATTGACTTTGTTGATATTCTGATCTTAACAAAGGTTCCAATTAAGAAATCTACGGAAATGTGGGGTTAAAACAATCAAATTACTGTCAAACTTGCCGGAGCCGTTATTCAACAAGCCGAGGTTATTGACACCAATCTGCGGGCCCAAATCCGCAAATATTTTGAACTGTATACCAATAATTCTGGGGATCGCGTACTCTATTACCCGTCAGCAGTCAGCGTGGGAAAACCCAGAGACTGCTAATTGTCATGAAACCTTGAGCTAAGTTCGGAATAATTAATATGCTAGACACTGCGATCGAATCTATTCAAGCCAGAGAAATCCTCGACTCCCGTGGCCGCCCCACCATCGAAGCTGAAGTTTACCTAGCCAACGGTGTTGTGGGGATCGCCCAAGTCCCCAGTGGCGCGTCTACAGGCTCCTTTGAAGCCCACGAACTCCGCGATGATGACAAAACCCGTTACGGCGGCAAAGGAGTCCTAAAAGCCGTTGCTAACGTCGAACACAAAATTGCCCCCGCTTTGGCTAATCTAGATGCGATCGACCAAGCACTGGTAGACAAAACCATGATTGACTTGGACGGTTCCCCCAACAAATCCCACCTCGGTGCAAATGCCATTCTCGGAGTCTCTTTAGCCACAGCAAAGGCGGCTGCTGAGACTTTAGGACTCCCCCTTTACCGCTACTTGGGCGGCCCCTTAGCGAACGTTTTGCCAGTACCACTGATGAACGTGATCAACGGGGGATCTCACGCTAACAATAATGTGGACATTCAAGAATTTATGATTGTCCCTGTGGGTGCGCCTTCTTTTAAAGAAGCTTTACGCTGGGGTGCAGAGGTATTTGAATCCTTGAGTAAAGTCTTAAAAGCTGAGGGTTTGCTGACTGGTGTGGGTGATGAAGGCGGTTTTGCGCCTAATCTTAAATCCAATCAAGCAGCTTTGGATTTGTTGATTGCAGCTATTGAAAAAGCTGGCTACAAACCGGGTGAACAAGTTGCTTTGGCTTTGGATGTTGCTGCTAGCGAATTTTACAAAGATGGGCAGTATACTTACGACGGTGTGGCTCATTCGCCAGCAGAATTAATCGATTATTTGGATGGTTTGGTGAGTCAATATCCCATTATTTCCATTGAAGATGGTTTGCACGAAGACGATTGGGAAAGTTGGGTAGCGCTGACGCAGAAAATGGGCAGCAAAGTTCAATTGGTGGGTGACGATTTGTTTGTTACTAATCGCACACGGCTGCAAAAAGGAATTGATTTGAAAGCTAGCAATTCGATTTTGATTAAGCTGAATCAAATTGGTTCTTTGACGGAGACTTTGGATACGATCGACCTCGGCAAACGGAACAGCTATCGAGCGGTCATCAGCCACCGTTCCGGTGAAACTGAAGATACCACAATTGCCGATTTAGCGGTAGCGACTCGCGCCGGCCAAATCAAGACTGGTTCTTTGTGTCGCAGCGAACGGGTGGCTAAATACAACCGTTTGCTACGGATTGAGGACCAATTGGGCGATCGGGCAATTTATGCTGGGTCGATCGGTTACGGACCTAAATAACACTTGGTAATCGGTAATTGGGAATGGGTAGTTGGTAATCGGTAATCGGTGAGTTTTTAATTTTCATCACCAATGCCCAATGCCCAATGCCCAATGCCCAATTACCAATTACCAATTAAGGATAGAAAGCCAATTGTGGCAAACCCAAAGTTTCTTCCCAACCCATCATCAAGTTCATGCACTGGATGCCTTGACCGGCTTGTCCCTTAATTAAATTGTCGATCGCCGATAGCACAATCACTCTGTCAGTACGCGGATCGACTTCCACACCGATGTAACACAGATTTGTGCCACAAGCCCATTTTGTTTGCGGATAAACTCCAGCCGGCAACACTTTTACCCAAGGACAATTGCGGTAAAAAGCACTGAAAATCGTGATTAAATCTTCCCGCACCAAACCAGGATCACGCAAAGTTGCGTACACAGTCGCCAGAATTCCGCGCACCATCGGAATGAGGTGGGGAGTAAACTGAACTTTAATATCGTGTCCCGCTAAATCGCTGCAAATTTGCTCGATTTCTGGCGTGTGGCGGTGGCGGCCAACGCCGTAAGCACCCAGAGAGCCCTCTGCTTCAGCCAACAAGAGATTAACTTCGGCTTTGCGGCCCCCTCCCGAAGCACCGGATTTGGCATCGATAATTGCTGTTTCTGGCACAATGAGGCCTTGTTTGAGCAAAGGTGCCAGCGCTAATAAACTAGCAGTGACGTAGCAGCCGGCACAGCCTACTAATTGAGCGTTTTTAATTCGATCGCGATACAATTCTGGCAAACCGTAAACAGCAGTTGCAGCCAGTTCAGAGTCCGATCGCTCGCCGCCGTACCAAGCTTTGTAAGTTTCCAGATTTTCAAATCTGTAGTCAGCCGACAAATCCAAGACTTTGCAGCCTTTTTCTATCAGCGTCGGTGCCATTTTGCAAGCTAAACCGTTCGGCAGCGACAGAAACACAACTTCACATTTTGCCGCTATTTTGTCTAGGTCGATCGCTTCGACTGTCAAATCAATGCAGTTAGTCAAATGCGGATAAAGGCTGGAAAAAGGTTTTCCCGCACTGCTATCCCCACCCAAATACACTACTTCCGCCGCTGGGTGATCTGCCAGCAGTCGCACAAGTTGCACGCCGCCGTACCCTGAAGCGCCGATAATTCCTACAGGCACACGTCCAACATCTCCCATTTTCCTTTATCCCCTCAGCCGTTGAAGTCAAAAACGCTTGAACTTTTGCTGCATTGTAGTACCAAACGCCAACTTTGGTGGCAAAGAATTGTGTTGTTTTGTTTTGGAGGTGCATTTTTGTTAATTTTCCGGTATTTGACCCGCCCAAAAACGGAGATCAGCCCCCGCAGGGCCCAAGTTCGTCGCCCCAAATTTTAGACTCCTGTGGAAGAGCACACATTGATCTGTAGAGTAAATCTAAAATTCTTCCAATCTAAAATCTAAAATCTAAAATCGACTGACAGATCACCAAAACCCTAAAATTAACAAACTGATGTGCGATCGTGCTATAAAAAATTTACTTTAACCCATCCACAAACCGGAGATTAACATTTTTCCCTGTTGCCTGTTGCCTCTTGCTTCTTCCATCGAACTTCTTCCCTCGAACCTCTTCTCTCGAACCTCTTCCTATCTATGGGCATAGTTGTAGAAAACGTATCAAAACAGTTTGGCAGTTTCCAAGCACTCGATCGAGTCAGCTTAGAAATTGAATCCGGTTCCCTAGTCGCATTGCTGGGCCCGTCTGGTTCAGGCAAGTCTACGCTGCTGCGGCTGATTGCCGGTTTAGAAATGCCCGACTCCGGCAAAATCTGGCTGACAGGTGAAGATGCCACCAATACTAGCGTCCAAGACCGCAAAATTGGGTTTGTGTTTCAGCACTACGCGCTATTCAAGCACATGACAGTGCGAAAAAACATCGCTTTCGGGATGCAAATTCAGAAAACACCGCCCGCGAAAGTCAAATCGCGGGTAGAAGAATTGTTGAATTTAGTGCAATTGGCAGGATTGGGCGATAGATACCCGTCGCAACTTTCAGGAGGCCAGCGGCAGCGGGTGGCCCTCGCCAGAGCCCTGGCTGTGGAACCGAAAGTGTTACTGCTAGACGAACCTTTTGGAGCTCTCGATGCCAAAGTTCGCAAAGATTTGCGTTCTTGGTTGCGGCGACTGCACGACGAAGTTCACGTTACCACAGTGTTTGTGACGCACGATCAAGAAGAAGCGATGGAAGTTGCCGATCACATTACAGTCATGAATAAAGGTAAAATTGAACAAGTCGGCACACCCGCCCAAATTTACGACCATCCAGCTAGTGCTTTCGTAATGAGTTTTATCGGGCCAGTGAATGTCTTGCCCAGCAGTTCAAGAATGTTTCAAGACAACGGCTTTGATTCAGCCAACCCAGAGATTTTCTTACGCCCTCACGACGTAGTAATTGAAACTACAGAAAATAGTGCAACAGTACCTGCAAGAATCAGTCGCTTGATTCATTTGGGATGGGAAATTCAGGTAGAATTAACTTTAGATGACGGTCAAGTAGTAAACGCTAATTTGACTAGAGAAAGATTCGATAGCTTGCACTTGCAGCCCCAGCAAAGAGTGTTTGTAAAGCCGAAAGATGCCAAGTCCTTTCCGCTTTTTTATTCCATCTAAGACCAATTCTGAAAACTAAAGCTAAATTTAGATTGGATACGGCCTTTCCAAGGAGGTGGCGCGGTTCGGTGTATCTACAAAAAAAATCTAGGGACACGGCACCGCGCCGTGTCCCTAATCTTTTATACTGACAACTGTCCGCTGACTACTGCGCGCTGAGTTAGTCTTTAACTTTGCTGACAGCTTTTTTGACTTGTTGCTCAAAGGATGTAGCTTGTGTATTGGAAGGATTTTTCATTTTTTCAATGTCAGCATCTCCCTGAACTTCGTTGGGCCCTTTGCTGGCTTTTTCTTGAGTTTCTTCCAAGGACATTGGTTTTTTCAGTACAACTTCTTGAGATTCTTTTTCAATCCCCAAAAGTTTGTCTTCACCTTTGGTGGGGCTGCTGGTAACGGCAAAAGCTGGGAAAGCATTAGAAACAAACATCAAGGCACAAAAACAAACAGCTATTAAAGTGCGAACTAAACGCTTGGCAGGAAAGTTAAAGCTGATAAAAGACATACAAAATTTCTCCGTTTTTAGAAGTTTTGATCGCTAAGATTGTTAACAGGCTGAAGCTCACTCATATTCTGCACAATCTTTAACTCAAGTTTGATAAAAGCAACCGTTGCTCTGTTTCAAATTAAGCTAATATATAATATTTAGCTGAAAAAGCTGGTATTTGAAATCCTTCTCAGGGAATATTTCTAGATGACTGGCGTCGGTCGCCCCAAGACATTTATGTAGAAGGCACTTGTGTAGAATCAAAAAAATTCTGTATAAGTGCCTTCAGATGCGCCTCACATAGCGGTATCAATGTCAGTAACTGGTTTTATCGTGGAGTGGGGGCGGGTTTATTTAGCCTGTTTGCAATGTGAGAGGACGCTTGAGTGAACCTGCAGAGCGGTTTGTGGAAAATGTTGCTAGATATGAGATGCGCCCGACTATCCACTGACTAATGACTAATAACTAATGGCTGCTGCTGTCGCACGGGAACTTGAAATTTTGCTAGATAAGTTTTAATTTCTCCTACACTGAGTTGCCCGTAATGCAGCAGGGAAGCCAGCAGGGCTGCTTCTGCTTTGCCCTGTGTCACGGCTTCGTAGATGTGGTGACAGTTGCCGGCGCCGCCGGAAGCGATGACGGGAATTTCTACAATTTCGGCAATTCTTCGAGTTAGTTCCAAATCGTAACCGGCTTGAGTGCCGTCCGAGTCCATGCTTGTCACCAGAATTTCGCCCGCGCCGCGCTGTTCGGCTTCTTTGGCCCAGGCGATCGCATCTTTTCCAGTATTTTCTCGCCCTCCGCGCACATACACGTCCCAACCAGGATTATCTGCATCTTGCCGTTTGCGGGCGTCGATCGCCACTACAATGCACTGATTACCAAATCGATCGCTGGCTTTGTCAATTAAACTCGGATCGCGCACCGCCGCCGAATTAATACTCACCTTGTCTGCGCCCGCCCTCAATAAACTTTTAATGGTGTCTAAAGATTGGATACCGCCGCCCACCGTCAAAGGGATAAATACGCGATCGGCAGTTCGGTACACCACATCGATCATAATATTCCGGTCTTCGTGAGTCGCCGTAATGTCCAGAAACACCAACTCGTCAGCACCGGCATCGTTATAAACCTGAGCCATTTCTACCGGATCGCCAGCATCCTGAAGATTGACAAAATTGACACCTTTGACCACGCGACCGGCTTTCACATCCAAACAAGGCAAAATTCTTTTCGACAACATAAAATTCTCGTGTTTCTAATTTATTGACCGCCGCAGCGAGGAAAAGGCTTGTTGATATCTTCAAAAACATGAAGTTAAGCAACAAATCTTAAAGATACCTTGTGTTTAACCACTCTAGGTCTGAGCCGGAGAGCCATTTTCCAGTTTTTTGGTGCCCCTGAGCATAAATAAAACTTGGCTCTGGGTGCGCTAGGCGACATTAGGTAGAATATTGGGTAGATAGTTATATTTTCCGCAACAAGTAGCAAATTTAACTCCCCAGATACATCTTTGGGGTGAAAAATATGACAATTTCGCTTATGATCGAACCATAACTACCTTGGCGGACGATCGAATTGTGGTTCGGCAATCCTGTATGGTTTGGTGCATCGACGATCGACTAAACAATTTTAGATTTGAGAACAGCCGATTTGAGGTTTTTTAGCAGCAATCTCAGTTATAAGCCGCGCGGTAAAGTTAAAATTTAAAGTTTAAAATCTCAAATCGGTTAATTTTGTGTCGTTTCTAGGACTGTTGTGACGAGTGCAACCCAATCCACATATGGTACTTCGCACAGAAGGCGGCAATCGCTACTTGCCGCTCTCCGGCAGCAATTGCTGGACAGTAGGGCGGAGCGATGACAATAATTTTGTACTGACAGATCGCTGGATTTCCCGTAATCACGCGATGTTACAGCAAATGGAGACAGGAGAGTTCTACCTAATCGACTTGGGCAGCCGCAATGGTTCCTTTGTCAACGGGCGGCGCGTCAGTATTCCTGTCACTCTCAGAAATGGCGATCGGATTATTTTCGGTCAAACCGAATTGGACTTCTACAACCCAACCGCGGGTCAGCGGCTCGATCCAATACACGACACAGACTCGGATGATTTTACGGCGACTTTGACGGTACGTAGCCTGATTAGCGTCATGGTAATGGACATCCGAGACTTTACTGTTTTGACTAGACAGCTAGACGAAACCCTCCTGTCGGAAGTCATCGGCAATTGGTTCCGCAAAGCAGGACAGATTATTCGCGAACACGGCAGTTGGGTGGACAAATACATCGGCGATGCGATTATGGCCGTCTGGTTCCACAAAACCAGCGGTGTCAGCACCGAGGAAATGATGCGGATTTGCCAAGCTTTGAGCGAACTGCACAAGGCAACAGACGAACTCAGCAGCCGTTACCCCCTACCTTTTCCTTTGCGAGTCGGGGCCGGAATCAATACTGGTTATGCAATGGTGGGAAATTCTGGCAGCAGCGACCGATCGGACTATACCGCCTTGGGAGATACTGTAAACGCAGCATTTCGCCTTGAATCTTGCACCAAGCAACTCGGCAAGGATATCGCTGTGGGAGAAACGACCTACAAATACCTGACGCAATTGGGGGCCGAGGGCGCTTTCGAGCCACACACCGTGGCTTTGAAGGGTTACGAAACTCCCAGCCTGACTTACGCTGGTACTTATGCTGACTTGAACGCTTTTCTCAAAAGGAAAGGAAAGAGTTCTCAATAGCTAGGAAATGGGGTGCAGGGCAAAAATTAACCCTTTAAAATGGCAGTCCGAGTTTTTAATTTGGAGTCCTTTTTATAAACTTGCCTGCGATGCTTAAAAGTCGGTCATTATCATATATTGTTAGATTTGTCAATAACGAAATGTAAAGTTTATAACAGCCCTCTACCTATTGCGGATTTATCTGAAAAACTGCATAAGCAAAATGGTAGTCTCTACATAAATGCTGTGTATGAAATTGGGAGACAAAACTTCATGAAACGATTGGGTCGTCTATTGGCAGTATTGGGCTTAGTGCTGGGCTGCTTTGCATGGGCTGGAGACCAAAGCGCGATCGCGGCGTCATTAAGCCGTATCGTCTTGCCATCATCCTCGCTCCTAGCTGTTGAAGCTCCGGCTAGAACCAATCGCGCCGATGAGAAGCTTGCCACAGAATACGGCAAAAAACTTGATTTGAACAACAGCGCCGTCCGGGACTTTCGGGAATTTCGAGGGTTGTATCCCACTTTAGCTCGACTAATTATTAAGAATGCTCCTTACGAAAATGTTGAGGACGTACTCAATATTTCAGACTTGACGGATGCTCAGAAAAAAGTGCTGCAAGCTAACATGGACAAATTCACCGTAACTGATGTTGAATCAGTCTTTATTGAAGGAGACAACAGGTTGAATAATGGTCTCTACGACTAGGTAGCAGCGCCCCTCATTTGAACGCAGAAGTCATTGGGCAGAAGGCATTCGGCAGAAAGAAAAAATTTTTTTCTAGCGGCTGATGACTTCTGCCTTTAATTTCTGAACACTTACTTTCAACCATCATTCGGCAAAAGCCGACCCAAATTCGCTAGATTGAAATAAGCGGGTTCCCCTAATTCATCTAAAATCTAAAATCTAAAATCTAAAATCTAAAATCGCTTGACTGAAATTAGTTCAAGTCTACAGATGAATCTGGAGACTAAAATCTAAAATCTAAAATCTAAAATAGACTGGCGACAGACTTATGACTGACAAATTTGACGTATTGGTAATAGGTGCTGGCGCGGCGGGTTTGTACACAGCACTTTGCCTGCCAGAGCATTTGCAGGTGGGCTTGATCAATAAAAATATCCTACCTGTTTCGGCCAGTGATTGGGCTCAAGGAGGGATTGCCGCAGCGATCGCCCCTGAAGATTCGGCAGCGCTGCACGTTCAGGATACACTGGCTGCTGGAGCCGGTCTTTGCGATTTGGATGCGGTGAAATTTTTAGTTGAGGAAGCTTCAGCCTGCATTGACTCCCTGGTGAAAATGGGCGTTGCATTCGATCGCACCGGCCCAGATTTAGCCCTCACCCTAGAAGCCGCCCACTCCCGCCGCCGAGTTCTCCACGCCGCCGACACTACGGGCAAAGCCGTTATCAGTACGCTGACAGCAAAAGTATTGAGCCGCAAAAACATTCAACTCGTATCTCCTGCCTTTGCTTTGAGTCTGTGGCTAGACGAAACCGGGCGCTGCCAGGGCATTAGCTCGATTTGTGGCTCACAAGTCAAGTGGCTGCAGGCCAAAGCCGTGGTGCTGGCGACAGGCGGCGGGGGACAGGTTTTTGCTCAAACGACCAACCCGTCGGTAAGTACCGGGGATGGGGTGGCAATTGCGTGGCGCGCCGGGGCGCTGCTGCGAGACTTAGAATTTGTGCAGTTTCACCCGACGGCGCTGAGCACAGCGGGCGCGCCTCGGTTTCTCATTAGCGAAGCGGTGCGGGGAGAAGGAGCTCATTTGGTTGACAGTAAGGGATATCGCTTTGCTTTTGACTCTCACCCCAGCGGGGAACTCGCCCCTCGGGATGTTGTCAGCCGCGCTATTTTCCGCCACTTGCAAAAGACGGGGGAACCTCATGTTTGGCTGGATTTGCGCCCGATTGCGGTCGATCGACTGCGCTACAGGTTTCCCAATATTATTCAAGTGTGCGCTGATTGGGGAATTGATATTTTTTCCGAACCGGTGCCGGTGACGCCCGCAGCCCATTACTGGATGGGAGGGATTGTCGCTGACAAGTTTAACCAAACTTCGATTCCCGGTTTGTACGCGGTGGGAGAAACTGCGAGCACGGGGGTACACGGCGCTAATCGGTTGGCGAGCAATTCGCTGCTGGAATGTCTGGTTTTTGGGGCGCAGATGGGACTTTTGCAGGTAGAAGGTGGAACGCCCAAAACACTCACAGATGAGTTCGAGGCGGGGGAAATCTTGGAAAAATCGGTTTCTGAAAAGGATATTGAGGCGATCGAAAAGTTGCGGGTCGAATTGCCGAATTTGGTGTGGCAGAGTGCGGGAATTTGCCGGGGACAGAGGGATTTGGAAAGTGCGATCGTCCAACTTGAGATTTGGCGGCAAGAATTTGCTTCGTTGCCTTTGAGTCAAACGCTTGATAATTTACGACCCGGACAAATTATTGATTTTTCCCCTGCTGAGGCGGAGAATAGCTCGATTTTGCGAAATTGGGGAGAAGTGGGGAATTTATTGGATATCGGCTACTTGATTGTCAAAAGTGCTGCCTTTCGCACCGAAAGCCGCGGTGGACATTACCGACTTGACTATCCCCTCACCGATCCGGATTGGTGCAGCCATACTTTAATTAACCAATACAATTGGTACAAATCTCCGCGAATAGAAGATTGAAAATTTATTGAAAATTTGGGGTCAGCGCGTTCCCGTACCGTCACTTTTGGGGTTTCCGTTTGGGTCTGGTTCGTATTGTTTTGGGTAATTGGGAAACCTAGAAGTTTGGGCAACTGTCCAAACCGTGGAGGTTGAGCGCTGGGAGTCCCGCAAGCTAAGGTCTGTTGTTAAGTTGGTGGTTGAGTTGCTGGCCAGTCGAGCCGCAGTTGCGATGCCGATCGTACTCACTTGCAGGCAGGCAGCCAGGGTTGCCGTTGTTGTGAGCTGAATCAAAGTACGCATAGTATTCATAGCCTTATCTAAATCACTGATGTTTATGCACGTCCCTACAACCTATTATATCTATCAATTTCAGTAGTTCCACTGATATCTTTACATTTTCTTTAATTAACTTTTGTAAAGCTACGTAAACCTTTTTAAATCAAGGCTTTTTGGCGATTTAAATTTGATTTGTCATCTCAGTTTTTGAATCTTTTAATATTTTTTAACATTTACAGTATTGAACCCAAAACCTCTATATGTAGCGTTAAACCTAAGCACATTACCGCTATAAGTAGCACGTCAAACCATTTTTTGCTTTAGTCCTGATTGAGATGAGACGGCAATTTGCTGTAATAACTTTTATCTCTTTTGTAAGTCTATCTAATGACAGATGACAGATTATAGGAGTTTATATTATTAATTTCACTTCTTCGGACATTTTTTGAACGGTTTCAAAAAGTTTAGAGGAGTTACGGTTTCAGGAGCGAGCTATTTTTTCAAAGTTAGCTGTACATCTGAGGCCTGAAAATAATATCGCCCCACGGCTGAATTATGGTTTGAGGTCTAAAAAATGCTCAAATTTTGTCCGAAGTATTGAAATTTTAGATTAAAAAATTGAAGGATTAGAAATGACTTATGAAGCTCGTGGTTTGGAGCTGACCTACGCTTGCATTATTTATTGAAACAGGTATTAATTAAGAAAATTGATATTGATTTTTGCCGCGTTCCTTAGCACGATACATCGCAGCATCGGCATTCTTAACTAAAACCTCTGGCTCCTGACCGTCAATGGGATATAAACTAATGCCAATACTGGTAGTTACAGAAACTGTATGTTCTTCTAAAATAAAAGGCTGCATGATGGCATCGCAAATTTTTTCAGCTACTTTCGCAGCTTCCTCACGACCGGGAATTGCGGGCAAAATGACTGTGAACTCGTCCCCGCCCAACCGGGAGATTGTATCGCTGCCGCGCAAGCATTTTTTGAGCCGACTGGCAACTGTTTTTAAGAGTAAATCGCCCACATTGTGTCCGAGAGTGTCGTTGATTGACTTAAACCCATCTAAATCTAAAAAGAGTAAAGCTACCAATTCCTGAGTGCTGGAGGCTATTTCTAGAGACCGATGCAAGCATTCGTAGAACATTTGGCGGTTGGGCAAACCGGTAAGAGCATCGTGATAAGCTTGGTGGCTGAGCTCAGCATTTTTTTGTTCTAGGGCATTTGCCCGAAGTTGGCGCTCGGTAATATCTCTGATTGCTCCGACTAAAAATAGGTTGCCGGCAGCATCTTTATGCAGGGATCTTTTAGTCGCAATTAGATGCGTAACTCCGTGAGCGTCAGTAAAATATTCTTCATTTTCTCGCGGCTGGTGAGTTTGAAATACTAATTCGTTTTGCTGCCAAAATATCTCGGCTTCGGCTTGGGGAAATAAATCGTAATCGGTTCGGCAAGTTAAAATTTCTAAAGGATAGCCAATAAACCGACAATATGCCTGATTCAAAACTACGCAGCGGTGATTTCGATCTTTGACAAAAATGGGGTCGGGAATTGTATCGATTAGTGATTGTAAAAATTCTTTAGACCGTTTTAATTCTTCTTGTAAGTGAGCCAGATAACCCACAACTGCAGCACCAGAACCCACAAGACTGAGGATTGGAGGAATTAACGGTAGCCACCAACCTGCTAAAAATGCTAAGTATAAAGTGGCACTCAGACTTAGACAGATACTTAATAAACAGTAAGCCGATCGACCAAGCGATCGCAAATTCCAACTCACATTTGCTCCCGCCCAAGACCAAAGTAAAATCCACAGCAACTCCGCAGCCTCTGGCCAGACATGGATACCCCCGCGCCCGTCGAGTGCCGCACTCAAAATTTGGCTCAAGAAATGAGCCTGAAGCTCGACTCCAGGTATTTGCTGGGGAGGAGAAAACCAACCTGAACTGTAAGCATTTTGGTAAAAGTCTCTGAGGCTGGGGGCATTTGAGCCGATCAAGACAACGCGCGATCGTACAAAATCAGCAGTTACTGTGCCAGAGAGGACATCGCTCATCGATGCAGTGCGAAAACTGCCTCGCGGGCCGCGCAGGTTGGTCAAAATTTGATAGCCACGGCTGTCCGATCGAACGTAAGCACCGTCATTCGGTTGAAAAGGCCGAAAAACCCCCTTGCCTAACTGCAAGTATTTAGGATTGATTCTTGCTCGTTGAGGGGAAATCCCTTCGCTTTTGAGGTAAAGCAAAGCCAGTCTGAGTGCGAAACTTTGATGAGTTTTGCCGTCTCCGGGCCAAGCGTAGAGCAAAGTTCGCCGGACTTTTGAGTCAGCGTCGATGACAACGTTGTTGAAACCAATTCGATCGAGCTTGTCAAGTACCGGAGGCGGGCGAACTCCGAAGCGGGTTTCGTCTGGCATCAACTCAATGCCGATTAAGTTGGGAATAGTTTTAAAACTTTTGAGCAATTCGGCGTTACCCGGTTGAGTTGGCAAATCTCGGTAAATGTCGAGGCCGATCGCCCGCGGCTTGCCCGCGTGCAATTTTTGCAGCAATTGGGCCAAGACAGCATCCGAAATTGGGTAGCCGTATTTTTGCAAGTCAGCTTCCTTAATTTCTACAATGACGATGCGCGAGTCAATGGGTTCGGCCGGCCGCCAGCGCACAAAGTGGTCGAAAGCAGCCCATTCCCACACCTGAAAACATCCAAACCAGCGCATTAAAATGACCGTAGTAGCAACGGCACTCGCAGTAATCAATACTCGGCGTTCTTGATCGACCCATTTTTTGATAGTTTCTAGCATATTTTGGGGATTTGGACCTCGCCCTTTGAGCATCTAAACTACTACTACGTATCGGTTTTACATCTCCGGGGCGATCGGCTCAGTCGATTTTAGATTTTAGATTTTAGATTTTAGATTATCCAATTTTTTGGTTTTTCGGTGCGGGCGAATTGATCGACTTTAGATTTTAGATTATCCAATTTTTTGGTTTTTCGGTGCGGGCGAATTGATCGACTTTAGATTTTAGATTTTAGATTATCCAATTTTTTGGTTTTTCGGTGCGAGCGGGCTGCAAGAGCAGAAAATCGGTTCCGCAACCCAAATATGCCATTTCAACAATCATTCTGGAAGCAAAAACCCGGTTTCTTGCATTTTTATGTAAAAGTTTTAGTAGTAATTCACTGATCTAAATACTAAAAACCCACAACTTGTTTTAAAATTTTTCTTTCTGACTAATTCTTACTATTTTTTTATTTATTATAGATTATAGATGCGAGATTTTAGATTAATTTCGCAACGAGGCAACGATAAACTAAGTTAAAAACCAGGATATTTCCTGCCAATCAATCTAAAATCTGTCATCTCTAATCTCCAACTTTTCTGTTAGTTTTGAAAGTTGCGCGGGCCGGTGTAACCCGATAAATCAGCGAGTTTATCCAAAGATTGTGTCCCCGAATAAAACTGACCATTAATCTCCCAAGTCGGGAAACCTTTAACATTCGCAGCAGCAGCTTGGCAAATTTCAGCGCGGGAATTTTGCCCCCTGGGATCGCATTCAAAATAATCAATTATTTTGGCGGCTTGTTGACCGAACAGTATTTTTTGGTCGTGGCAGTGGGGACACCAGTAAGCGCCGTACTCTTTAGCGCCGATTTGTCGGAGGTGGCGGGCTAAAGCAAGTTGTGCCGGGCCGGAGGTTGTAGTGACGGCAGGGGGTTCAATTCCGGCGGTAGAGACAATAGGAGGAGGTGAGTTGACGCTGTTATAAAGTCCCAAGGCACCGATCGAACTCACCATTGCCACCAAAATGCCTGTAAACACCAACTGTCCGATATCTTCCCACTCGCGCCCGACTAGCACCAGCACAAACAGCGACAGCGAAAATAAGGCAGAAGTGACGCAATAAATACACAGATCCTGAATTTCAAAAGCCATCAAATAGATCAAATAGCTGCTGAAAATTACCATCGCAGCGGTGATGATAAATAGCGCTTGCCAAGTTTTATTTTCTAGTTGAGAGTGCAGTCCTTTCTTGGTGTCGGGATTTACAGCTTTGGGAGCCCATGCCAGGATTGCTATGCTCAGGTAAGCTAGACAGCCTAACAAACTTAAAGGCACTGTGCCAAAGACTGTAGCGTAGGGACTGTTGAGAACTTTGTCACAGCCGCTGGTGGGACAAATGACCGAGCCAGTCGTGAATTTAGCGATCGTGAGATAGGCCGTTTCTACGACGCCTATGGCTGCGATCGCTGCCATCAGAGTCCTAGACCAGCGATGAATCCAAGGGGTTGAACGTCGGCGAATCATTTTTTGATTTGGTAATGGGGGAATTGGGAATTGTTGACTGTTGACTAATGACTGTTAATTGTTAACTAATGACTGATAACTGATAACTGATGACTACTGCCAACTGCCAACAGTCAACTATTCTCATTTTACGTTTTACTTGTGACTTTGCCCGGTTCCGGTGTGGGCCCTCTTGAGCCATTAGCGTCTCTGTTTTCCTGTTCGCGTTCTTTCTGTGACAAGCTACGGCGGGCGGCTTCTACAAACTGACTGACGCGGATCGGATCGATTGGCTGCTCGATGCGGCCGTTTCGCTTCAGGGAACTCGATACGATTACGCCGTCAGCGGCCTGCATGAGGGTGGAAATGTTTTCCCACGAGGCGCCGCTGCCGATGAAAACTGGAATTCCCGCTGCTGCTGCACTCGCGAGTTCTAAGTCTTCGAGATTGGGAGGGCTACCCGTTGTCCAGCCGGAAAGGATTACGGCGTCGGCTAAAGCTCGCCCGATCGTCTCTTGAACGGCTGTGGTCAAGTTGGGGCTGCCTAGGGGGCGCCCGTGCTTGACTAACACGTCTGCTAATATTTTGACATCGCTGCCCAATTCCCGGCGGTAGCGCAGTAGCTGGTGAGCTTGGCCTTCAATTAAGCCTTGGTCTGTAGCCATGATGCCGTTGAGGACGTTGACGCGGATGAATTGAGCTCCTGTGCAGGAGGCGATGGCGATCGCGCTGTGGGCGTCGTTTCGCAGCACGTTAACGCCGATCGGCAGCGTCACGAGATTTGTTAGCCTCTCAACTACCAGAGTCATCGCACTTACCACCGCCGGATCTACGCTGTCTTTAGCAAAAGGAGCGTCGAAAAAGTTCTCGACTATGATACCGTTTGCGCCACCAGAAGCCAGCGCTGTAGCCTCTTGCTCGGCTCTTCCGATAATAGCTTTGAGGTTTCCGCCCCAGCGGGGAGAAGTTGGCAAAGGCTGTAAATGTACGACACCGATTATGGGATTCGGCGTTTTGAATATTTGTTTTAAGTCCACGGATTTTCCTGAAACCACCAAGTTCACTGACGGCTGACGGCGGATTTTGACGGTATATTCTAGAATTCTATATCCACGAGGGCGATTCGGTTGACTTAATCGGGTTGCCAAGTTGCTCAAAGCCCGACGGCATAACATTTTAGATTTTAGATTTGAGATTTTACAAGGACCACCTACTTACCTCACTCCAAGAGGGATACTTGCTTCAAGGCACGAGTCCTCAAAAGCCAAAAAAGTTTAGATTTTAGGGAGATTTCCCAGGTTCATCTGTGGAGTCCATGCTTTAATCTTTAATCTAAAATCGACTGACTACAATCCGGGTTGAGAGTTTGACTGCAGTTGCATTCTTTTTTATACCTTGGTGTCGGCAGGGGTTTTTCCTTCTTTATCGAGGTTAAGTGGTGAAAGTTTTTCTCATAATTTTGGCTGTCACCGCAGGATTGTGGGCAGCAATCGAAGTGATGCTGCGGGTGCTGCTGGGTTTTGGCAATCCCTTGATTTACATTGCCGATGCCGAGTGCGGCTATTTGTTGGCGCCCAACCAGAAGGTGCGCCGCTTGGCTAACCGGATTGAGATTAACGAGTATTCGATGCGTACTGGATCGATCGCCCCGATACCCCCTCCAGAAACTCTGCGCGTCTTGCTGTTGGGAGATTCTGTCGCCAACGGCGGTTGGTGGACACATCAGACAGATACGATCTCGGAAATTATGGCTCGGGATTTGAGACTGCAAGTACAGAATCGGGCGAGCGATGCACAATTAGGTTCACAAGTCAACTATTCAGATTTTGAAGTTCTCAACGCCTCAGCCAATTCTTGGGGGCCGAGGAATCAACTTGCTTACGCCAAGCGGTTTGGTGTTTTTGGGGCAAATGCTGTGGTGTTGCTGCTCAATACGGACGATTTTTTTGCATCGGCTCCCTGTCCTCGGGTTGTGGGGCGCGATCGATCTTACCCGGATCACAAACCCCGATCGGCTACGCTAGAGTTATTCAGCCGCTACCTGCTCCCTGCAGCGCCGGCTGCCCCATTACCACCAGCCGTAGCTACAAGCGGCGATGTAGTAGCCTGCAACTTAGAAGCTATTCGCCAAATCCAGAAAATAGCTGTATCCGCCAACGTCGAGTTTTTGCTAGCCGTCACGCCGAAGCGGGGTGAACTCGGCGGCCCGGGCCCTCGCGACTGGGAAGTCAATGCTAGAGCGCGTCTCGCCGAACTCGTAGAAACAGAGAAAATTACTTACATAGATTTTCTTCCCATTTTCAATTGTGCGGCCGAATTTCCAACTTTGTATCGAGACAGCATTCACCTGAGTCCTCAAGGAAATCAGCTAGTTAGCAAAACCATCAGTCGTCAAATAGTCGCTTTTTTTTGGCATAAATCGTGACTTCACCTAAAGACGGATACTTGCCCACGACTTCTGTTGTCGAGAGCAAAAAACTTTAAACCTTAGTTCAAGCCCCCACATTCATCTGCGGAGTCAATCTTAAGATCTAAAATCGTTCGACTGAGCGCAACTCGACGCTCGCACTCGCCGAACTTCTCACGCCGAATTGTCCAATCTCAAATCGACTGACATCGAATCCGGTTGCATGGGAACAGTTACCCTCTTCAACGAACAACAAACCCAAACTGTAAAAGCACCCGGAAACGACAGGATTTGTCTCGATTTAGCTAACTTGCAAAGTAGACTCTAGCTCTTTCGGATACCAAGCTTGACCGTCGAGAGCCATTTGCTCGATCGAACTCGCAAGTCGCAGAGCTTTCAGAGCTTGTTCTCCTCCCACAGAAGGCTGATTTCCACCCCGCACGCAATTAATAAAATGCTCCAATTCTGCGTGGAGCGGTTCAATATTGCTGGTGTAAACTTTCTCGATCAACCCATCTTGACGGTAAAGCACCTGACCGTAATCCGTCACGTAATTGGCGGTTGTTTGTCGGTGAATCAAGATTTCGTTGTTGAGAAAATCTGCCTCTGTCAGAGAATTTTTGCAGTGAGCCACGATTGAACGGAGTTTGCGGTGCGTCACCTTACTGGCAGTCAAGGTGGCGACAATGCCGTTAGCAAAGTTCAGCGTCGCTGTCACGTAGTCTAAATAACCTGAATCTGAGGCCCTGCTGCCGCTGGCCGTCAGCTTCACCACTTGGGAATCTGCCAATTCCAGGAGCAAGTCGATGTCGTGGATCATTAAATCCAAAACTACCGATACGTCGTTAGCCCGCTGGGAATAGGGACTCATCCGGTGAGCTTCCAATGCCAGTAACTCTTCAGTTTTCAGCACTTTGCCGAGTTCCTGAAAAGCTGGATTGAAGCGCTCGATGTGACCCACTTGTAAAATCCGGTGGGCCTCAGCAGCCGCGTTGACCAAAGATTCGGCTTCGGCAATGCTAGCCGCGATCGGCTTTTCAATTAAAACGTGAACACCCGCTTGGAGACAAGACATCCCCACAGGGTGATGCAGGCGAGTTGGAACGGCGACGCAAACTGCATCTACGTGGGCGAGCAAATCTCGGTAGTCTTCAAAGAAGCGAACCCGGTATTTGCTTGCTACATCTATTCCCCGCTCTACATTTATGTCTGCAACACCCACGAGTTCGATATCTTTTAGCAAGCTCAGAACTCGCGTGTGGTGCTGGCCCATATTGCCAACCCCAATCACCCCAATGCGGAGGGGTTCAGGTTGACTTCGCTGGGCGAAAACGTTTGCGTATCCCAATGACATCCTATCTAGCACTCCTGGATTCTCCTCCACCACCACAGGAATCAAGCCCCTTGGCTTCCCTCAGCTACTCACAGCCATCCAGATAGTACCACAGTCAAACTATTTGTGAAGAATTTCTAAGAGAAGGAAGGATCAAGACGACAGAAGGCTGACGGCTGACGGTAGACGGTAAAATTTGTAGAAATTATTAATTGACACAAGGTACACTTTATGGTAAAGGAGGGTCGAATTACGTGACCTCAAAATTGCCAGAGGAAGGAAACAACCTTAAAATTCAAAACTTGATCTCCTACCTTCTACCTTCAGAAAATATTCGAGTTGCAAAATTTTGCTCTCGATTCGGAGACAGAGCTCTGGCTTTCAAAATCGCGGCTACCAAAAACGCATAGGACAAAACTCCCACCAACGCCAGCAAAAGTACGCTGGCGGCTCCTGACGCATTCCACAAAGCGTGAAGTGCGGAAGCACTGAAATACCCTACGCCCAAAATTTGCCAGCGCTTCCTGGGTTTGAGGGCGCTCAAACCGATAAAATATCCCAAATAGCCACTGTAAGCCATGTGTCCGGCAGCGGAACCCAAAATGCGGGGAATGAGCAACTGCAATCCTACTAATTGTCCCGCCTCGGCCCCTGCTTGCAGGGTGACATTTTGGATGACATTGGGAACGTACTGTCCCAGAGTTTCTAACAGTGTAAAGCCGACTGCCGAGGCACTTCCTAACAGAATTCCGTCTAAAGGTTCCCAAACACCGATTCGATCGCGCCACGGATTTTTGAGCCAATTTCCCAGCAGCATCGCTCCCAAAACGGGCAGGGCTTTCAGCAATTCTTCCATCAGACCCGCCCCGAAAAACATTCGGGTCAAAAAAGGCAAAAAACTGATTGCTTCGCCTTCGGTTGGCAGGCGACCGGGCAAAATTTCTCTAAATACTAATATAAATCCAATTAATAAGGGGCTGATCACAATCAGGACTGTAGCTAAAGCCGAACCAAGCAATACCCACCAAGGCTTGTGTTTGCCGCACAGTTGATAGATAAAGTAGTAAGCCGCACCGGCGAGGTAAGCTGACAGCAGTAAGTTGAATGCTGCGGAATTTCCAACGGCTACAAACATCGACACGACAACAATAACTGTGGCGATACCTGGATATAAGTAAGCTTTTTGGCTTAATTGTTTGCCAGTGGAGGCGATCGGGAATAATTGAGTTAAAGTGAGAGCATCTTTTTCGCTACCAGCAAAATTGCCCGTTTGTGGTGCACGGAATCCGGGTTGATTTTGGTAAGGGGTTACGGGAGATTCAAATATAAATTCAGGGCCGTCAAGGCCGAGACTGATGCGATCGCCTGTTTCTAAAGTTTGGCAGCCAGAGAGCTTTTTTCCGTTGATATAAGTTCCGTTAGCGCTGTTGAGGTCGCAAATTTCCCATCTCGTCAAAGTACCCTGGGTTAGGGGACGGATCATGGCGTGGCGACGCGAAACCATGCCGTGACCGATCGACTCTAAAGTTATTTGACAATTGCGATCGCGTCCGATGACCAATTCCCCATCTTCACAAAGTTGGTACTTGGATGCTGGCGTTCCCACAGCGTCTTTGGCTGGCACTTGTCGCAGAAATCCGATTTCATTAGTCATGAGTTATGAGTCATCAGTCATCAGTCATTAGTGATGAGTTCGCGAGCTGTTAGCTGATGTTATTTTTGGGCAGTCTTTATTCCACAGTGATTAGTGATGAGTTCGCGAGCTGTTAGCTGATGTTATTTATCCGCTATTTTTATGCCACAGTTATTAGTTGTTAGGTGCTAACTAATGACTAATAGACATCTCCAAAAATTCTTGTGGAGATTAGGGGTTAGGCATCCTGCCTGCCCAAAACCTACTTTTCTGGAGATGTCTAATGACTAATAACTCATGACTAATAACTCTGCCTATAGATTTGCCCTGGCATCCTGAACGGCTGCATAGAAAAATATGCCAGTTAGCGGTACGCTCAGGGCGAGGATGATGCCCGTGACTAAATTGCCAAGTTGAGCTTCTCCCGATGACAGCTCAAAGATGGAGCCGACTGCCGCGATCGCAGTGATGCACGAAAGAGCTAAGAGTAAACCACTTTTCGGAGTTCCTGCCATCATACTGATTTTACTGCCTTGGGGGAAAATTTATGCTTGACTAATGCTTCATTCAGTGCAAGCTTGTTTTCTACTCTGTCTACAAATAGCACTCCGTTGAGGTGATCCATTTCGTGCTGAATTGCCCTAGACAGTAACTCTGTTGCTATCAGGGTTTGTGGGCGGCCGTATTCGTCGCGGTAGGAGACTTCAATGACTTCTGGGCGTTTGACTTCTAAATAAACTCCCGGAATGCTCAAACACCCTTCTTGCAAAATGCAGATATCGCTGCTGCTACTTTTAATGGTGGGATTGATCAAAACCATTGGGGGTGTGGCGGGGTTTTCCGGGTCACAGTCGAGGACGATTACTTGTTTGTTGACTCCGACTTGGGGGGCGGCCAAACCGATACCGTCGGCACTGTACATGGTTTGCAGCATTTCTCGGACTAGCTGCCGAATTTCTGCATCGACACTTTTGACGCGCTTAGCTGGCTGCCGGAGGACGCGATCGCCTAATGTGTGTATTGTTAGGGGCGGTTTTTCTAACTTTTTCTTTTCAATCAAGACCTGAGCCGTCATAGAACCTCGCGGGATGTTGGGAACCCCCCAACGAAAGCTGTTGGGGAATGAAATTGGAACCAATACTATTGTTTTCAATATTAATCTAATTTTAAGTAGCCATGACTGGAAACACACCAAACCAACGGCCGGTTATTTCTCTGAGGCTTTCGCCTGTTGTAGTGGCGGTAGAGCTTTTGGGTGCGATCGCGATTTTGCTGGCTGTTTTGCTCATCGTCAAGTTTTGGGCGGTTTTGCCCGATCAAATTCCGATTCATTTCGGCTTGGGGGGGCTGGCTGATGCTTGGGGCGACAAGGTGACGATTTGGCTCATGCCCGCGGTTGCGGCCCTTATTTTTGCGGTTTTAACTGCGGTATCCCGCTATCGGCATACTTTTAATTATCCGGTACAGATTACTTCTGAGAACGCTCACCGGCAATATCTGTTGGGGCGAGGCCTTTTGGTTTGGCTGAAGGCGGAGATTTGCTGGCTGTTGGCGTTTGTGGTGCGGCAGCAAATTCTTGTCGCTTTGGGCAATGCTCAAAGGTTTAGTCTGGAGTTAGTTTTGGGGATAATTGTTTTGATGTTTGGGACGGTTGGCGTGTATTTGCTCAAGGCTTATTCTGCTCGCCAGATGTAGGGTCAAAAACTTACATATACCTACAAACTGGGTTTTTAGATATATTTTTTGCCACCGTTAATAATATATAATTTCTCCAAAATACCTAAATTTTCTTGGTAATGAGGAATAAATTACTCAAAATTTTATGAGGAGTTTAGTCCTCACTACAAACATTTTGAAGGGCGGATAATTGACTGGAGATGATAGGAATACCAGGCGAGAGGTTTGTGTTAGGGTAAACGCCGATCGACTAACCCATCAGATACGTTTGCTGATTGTTCATCGGCAATACTCGCAACCGTCGATTTTTTAAATCAGGTTCTAAGCCCAGTTCTTCCATGGGAATCACGCCCAGCAAAACAGCGGAAACGCCTTCGGGTAACTCTAAACAATCAAATCTCCATTCTCTCCCCTCTACAATAATTTGAGCGTCGGCAAAAATTCGACCTTTTTTGATGCCCGCTGATGTTTCTACATCTCTTTCTCCTACTTGTATTAAGCCTAACTGGCTAATAATGCGAGCTGGCAAGGAAAGCAGAGTTGTTCCGGTATCGACAACAACGTTATCGAGGGTAACCGACCGAACTTCCTCAACAGAAATAAATCCCCGTTCTGCCATAACTCGATCGATGCGATTCGTGACGGTGATTGTAGTGATTACTTGACCCATTTGTTTTTCTTGAAGATTGGGGAGTACCAGGGTCATAGTATGTTACCTCTTTGAGTGTAATTAGTAGATATTTCTATTGTAATGCTATCTAGAATCCTGCGAAAGTTAGTTAAAATCGTTTTAATGACCGGCTAAAATTAGAATTTGCCTCAACGCATGACACCAGAAAACAATTCTTCTCAACCCACTCGCCCTGAATCTAACGTGACTTTAGAAAGTCTGAACGGTGCGAGCCCTACTGTGCCACCAGAATCAGGGATAATCGTCGCTACTGCTGAACCCGAAAAACCGGTGCCACCGTCTCCAGCTCGCAAGGTTTTTTTGCCGCAGCAGCCGGAACAAACGACTACTGAGAAGTCGGGGTCCGTGCTGACGCTGGGGTTGATCGCAGCGATGATTTTTGGGCTGGCCAATGACAACATTTGGCTGGGCTTAATTGGCGCCGTGGGTGCGATCAGCATATCGCTGCGGCTGATGTGGCCGAGTTGGGGCAAAATCTGGGCGCAGGTAATTCCGCCGACTTGGCGAACGCTGATCGTCGCTTGCTTCGGGCTTTTAGCTGGGATTGTTGGCTTGCTGATGCTCAGCGGTACTAATACTGAACCGGGAAGCCGCAACATCCAAATCAACTGGGACGCCATCGGCGCTCTCGGCGAGCTGATCGGCGCTTTGGGCCAAATTTTGATCGCAATTTTAGGCGTTTATGTGGCTTGGCGGCAGTACGTGATCTCGAAAGATTTGACGATTCAGCAAAACAGAATTACGCAGCAGCAAACGATCGATGCTTATTTTCAAGGGGTTTCAGACTTAGCTCTTGACGAACAAGGGTTTTTGGAAGACTGGCCGCAGGAAAGGGCGATCGCAGAAGGCCGCACCGCTGCAATTATGAGCAGTGTAGATGCTGAAGGTAAAGCTAAAATTCTGCGGTTTTTGTCGCAGTCGAGATTGGTTACTCCTCTGAAGCGCGATCGGCTTTTAGGCCGCCCCATCCTTGACGGTGACGGTGGCTACGCTGAAGATAGAGATCACGGTATCCGCGTTATCGATCTCAATGTCATGTTAGCGGGTGCTGACCTGGCTGGCACTGATTTGCGGTGGACGGATTTGAGCGAAGCCAACCTCGTCCGCGCTAATCTCAGCAAGTGCGATTTAGTGAAAGCCAACCTCTCGCGCGCTGTCTTGTACGACGCCAATCTCGCTCGCGCCGACATGAGAGGTGCCGCATTATTCTACGGCTCGGCACAAACTGCATCCCCCCGCAGCCGTACCGAATTTCCCAACTATCAAACGGGTGAACATACCGGCGCTGTGGTTGAACGTGTTGATTTCACCGGTGTCAAGCGGCTGTCGGAGGATCAGCGCTATTACTGCTGCGCTTGGTGCGGCTCGAAGTCGAGAGAGACTATTCCCGGCGGCTGCGAAGGGATTCCCAATAAACTCGGACGTTAAAATTAGCAGTACGGGTGTACTTACGTATATATTTGGCGATGGCTCGGCAGCGGACTATACTTTAATTTTAAATCTAGAGTCTTGCGCTGCTTTAGCCATGACAAATACTGATTTAGGGCTAGAAGTAATTCCTCCGCGTCCGCGCTCCAAAAGCAGGGACGGGTTAATTTTTGTAATTGCTATGTGGTTTCTGAGCCGATCCATAATTGCGATCGGGATGCAAGTAATTGCTCCTTTAGTCTGCAAGAACCCGCCCGTGTATCCCTGGCCACCTCTGGGTTTTGTCAGTGGCTTCCTTCCCAAAAGTGGCTGGGAACTGTTTTCGCATTGGGACGGTAAATGGTACACCCAAATCGCTAATTTAGGCTACAGCTATGCAAATGACGGGCAGCAGCATTCCGTTGCCTTCTATCCGCTTTTTCCCTTACTAATTCGGGGGCTGATGACCCTCGGAATGCGAGCCGACGCTGCAGGGGTATTAATCAACTCTTTGGCGTTTTTGGGTGCGTTATTGGTGGTGTACTTTTGGGTAGAGGAGCGATACGATGCTGGTGCAGCGAAGTGGACAACTGCTGTGCTAGCTTGGTCTCCGTTCTCACTATTTTGCACTGTCATGTATACAGAAGGATTGTTTGTGTTCCTGACAGCATCGGCTTTACGAGCTTTTGAGAGGGGCGAGTATATTTGGGCTGCTTTTTGGGGAGCTTTGACGACTGCTACTAGAGGCCCAGGAGTAGCCCTGATACCTACTTTTTTGCTGACAGCTTGGAGGGAAAAAAGACCTCCCCTCGCTTATACTGCGGGTTTTGCTAGCGGGATCGGGTTCTTTTCATTTATTTTATACTGTGCTATTAATTTGGAAGAGCCTTTAGCATTTATTCACATCCAAAAAGCCTGGGGTCAGCCTACTTGGTTGGAAATATTTAAAAACTTTTTCAGTTTCCGCTTGTACGCTGCTACTAAAGTTGGGATGGTTTTTGGCGGTTGCTATTTGTTGTGGTATTTACGAAAAAGGTTGAGCATTACAATCATTTGCTTCGGTTTTTGCTCTTTGGCCCTGCTGGTTACTTCGGGAGCGTTACAATCGGTAGAGCGCTACGCTTACGGTATTGTGCCGCTGTCAATAGGTCTTGGCTTGTTATTGGCGGCCAAGCCTCGTTGGGGTTACGGGTTGATGGGATTGTTTGGCGTATTTCTGCTTTACGTTTCCGTGAGATTTGCTAGTTGGCTGTGGGTAGCTTAGGGGCGATCGCTCTTAATATCTTTTGCCCAAACTTAATTTACTCTCTTTCCCAAGCTGCCTGAAAAAAGTCTCTTTCACAGAGCATAGCGTAGCGATAGGTTGCTTCTACTTCCGACCCAGCTTCTGCGTAGCGATCGACCAAACTTTCCAGCCGTTTTGCTAAAATCTCAAAATTAGGGCTGCTATAGGTGAAAATCCAGTCGCTAAAGGCGTGTTCCGGTATATTAGGTTTAGCTAGCTGCTGTCCCAAAAAAGCATATAACCGCAAGCAAGGAGTCATCGCGGCTGCTGTCAAACCGACACCGCTTCCCCAGGCTGTCGCTAATAAAAAATCTGTGTAGCGGCGGGTAGCAATTTTCGGTTTAGCCTCTTGCAAGTTTACCCCCCATTTGGCTGCATATCCTTGATGCAACCGAAGTTCTTCTAAAACACCGCTGCAGAGATTGTGGAGAATTTCAAACCCCTCCCAGTCGGGTGCTTTTGCAGCAGCGATACTGTAAGCGCGAGCGAATGCTCCCAGAAAAAATGCGTCTTGTGCAACGTAATATGCAAAACTATTTTGGGGGAGGCTGCCGTCAGCAATGCCTCTGACAAAGGGATGTTGCAGACAAGCTTCGCTTAAGTCTTGATTTGCTTGCCAAAGATCATTGGAATTTGTCATGCAATTTTGAATCGATGGGTTATGATTGTAACTTTTCTAGTCTGAATAAACATCTATGATAACAAATGTTTTCGCTGTGCGTCAGTCTTATGGTATCTTTATTTTTCGTATTTAATAAAATAGATAAGTTTTGGTAAGCTGCTATTTTGTCTACTGCTGTTGTCTGGCTCAAAAAGCGAAATTACGTGCCGAACCTCTCTCGTGAAGCAGCCAGCGTGTGTGGGGAAAAAGAAACTTTTGATTTAACGGTTGAAAAGCCTATTTTTGAACAGAAACTGCAATGAACGATACACCTAAGTATTCTTTGGTAATTCCTATCTATAACGAAGAAGAAAATCTCGCTGAATTGTATCGGCGAATTAGTGCCGTGATGGCTCGAATGGACGGCCCAGTAGAATTAATTTTAATCAATGATGGTAGCCGCGATCGCTCTCTCGAACTTTTGCGAAAATTGCACGAACAAGACTCGCGAATTAGTTATCTCAGTTTTGCCCGCAATTTCGGCCACCAAATAGCTGTAACTGCTGGCTTAAACTTTTCTACTGGTCAAGTTGTAGTCATCATGGACGGCGATTTGCAAGACCCGCCAGAGCTAATTATAGATATGGTAGAACAGTGGCGGCAGGGCTATCAAGTTGTTTACGCTCAGCGCACTCACCGCCGTCAAGAAGGTTGGTTTAAGCGGTTGCCAGCTTATATGTATTATCGCATTTTGCGGAATCTTGCTGATGTTGATATTCCCATAGATACGGGAGATTTTTGTTTGATGGATAGGTGCGTGGTGGACGTACTCAATGCCATGCCTGAACGCAACCGCTACATTCGGGGATTGCGCGCTTGGATTGGTTTTAAACAAACGGCGGTTAAGTTTGAACGCGATCCGCGTTTTGCTGGCGATGTTAAGTATACGTTCAGTAAATCTTTTGCTTTGGCGATGAACGGTTTAGTGTCTTTTTCAAAAGTTCCTCTGCAACTGTCGATTTATTTGGGTTTATTTTCGGCTTTCGTGTCTGTTTTGATGGCTTTTTTGGTTTTGTATTGGCGTCTTTTCTCTGCAGGTTCGGCATTAACTGGTTTGACAATTGTGATTATGGCCGTTTTCTTTTTGGGTGCGGTGCAGTTGGTTAGTATTGGGATTTTGGGCCAGTATATAGGGCGTATTTACGAGGAGGTGAAGGGCAGGCCGCTTTATACGCTGGCAGAAGTGGCTGGTTTTGGCGATCGACACCGATCGCCAAAATAATTTTAGGAGACAACAGTTAACTCATCGTGCTTAAATTATCTAATTTATGAGATAATTTAAGAACGTAAAATCTTCTCAAGACTCATGTTTAAACTTTACGAGTATTCCCCCTCGGGCAATTGCTATAAAGTTCGCTTACTCTTAACTCAACTTAATATTCCCTTCGATCGCATAGAAATTAATATTCTCCAAGGAAAAAGCCGCAGACCTGAATTTTTGGTCAAAAATCCCAATGGCCGCATTCCGGTGTTAGAAATCGCACCGGGTAAATTTCTCTTTGAATCGAATGCAATTATGTTTTACTTGAGCGAAGCAACTGACTTTTTCCCAACAGATAAATTTGAACGCGGTCAAGTCATGCAGTGGTTATTTTTTGAACAGTACAGCCACGAACCTTTTATTGCTACTTCTCGCTTTTGGTACATGACAGGAAAAGCTGAAGAATATCAGGAAGCACTTCAACAAAAACAAGCACCGGGTTATGCTGCTTTAGGAGTGATGGAACAGCATTTAGCAAACCATGCTTTTTTTGTAGGCGATCGCTATACTATTGCTGACATCGGTTTATTTGCTTACACTCACGTTGCGGGTGAGGGCGGATTTGACTTAACGAGATTTCCCGCAATTAAAAGTTGGATAAATCGAGTAAAAAATCAACCTCGATATACTCCCTTCCCGCTAGAAGACTATAGAATGAGGTTATAAATATGTTGAATCGTGTTGGCAATTTGGATGGGAGCCTGCAATTGTTGGGTTTAAAAAAAGGTTTTTATTCGCATTTCAACCTGCTCGATACTTTTGTCACTTGGCATCCGGATGTAGTAGTCTTAGTCGGAACAAATGAATTAGATATTCGACTAAATTAAAATTCGGAGAATATGGTGGTGTATAAACAAATTCAACTGTTATCTGTTGCTCAATCTCTGATGTGAATAACTCAGCGCATAAATAACGCTACAGCTTATATTTATGCGCTGGGGGGGTGACAACCCGCCTGAAACCCATATTTAGTAAGGATTGAGCTGAGATCTTGCACCATTCTCAATTAGCCCTTGCATTTTGTGCCAAAATGTGAAAAAAAGGACGTATAAACAATGGG
>NZ_JAUBPS010000072.1:0-29783 GCF_036700865.1 Microcoleus sp. S13C4 | reverse complement strand
ATATGAGGACGACCAGACATTGTAATTCTCTCCTTTACTTTTTACACAAGTCTATCACATCTTTAAAAAAATGGTATAAGAGTTAATTCTAAGGAAGCTGATGAACTTGCTAATGACCAGTCCCTTGGAACCGCCCCACCTGATCTACAGCTCGATCCTGGTAGGCTGATTATTTTAATTGGGGAAATGGGTGCGGGGAAATCACTGATGGCAGAGCGCCTCTTTCAAAGAGCAATTCAACAGTTAATAAAGGATATTAATGCTCCCATACCTATCTACATAGAAGCATGGCAGTTACAACCTCAAAAACCGCTTTGTAAAGTTGTAGAAGAAGCTGCCAGTAGTATAGGCTATCCACAAACTCAAGGCGCTGTAGTGATTATTGATAGAACAGATGAAGTTGAAAGAAGCCTGGCTTCCAGGATATTGAGAGAAGCTAGAATTCTTGTCAACGTATGGCAAAAAACTACAATCATTATTACTAGCAGACCAATCCCAGACTTTGCAGAAGCAGAAGAATCAGTTATTGTACCACCGCTTTCTAATGAAGAGGCATATACTTTAATTAATCGGCTTGCCGGAAAAACTGTCACTTGCATGGTTCAAAATTCGGCACAATCAGTCCTAAATGCTATCCATAGACCTCTTTTTGCTGTGCTGGTAGGTATTTATCTGCGAGACCAGAATGGCAGACTACCACGTTCAAAAGAAAATTTATTATCCAGCCTTGTGGAACGCTCCCTGCGTCTGGTACATCTAGAAGAGAAAAGGATTGTGCAACTGCTGCAACAGCTTGCAATCCTTTCTGTAGACGGTGGCGGTGCTCCTATTCCTGCTAACAAAGTTGCATCGTGGTCTGAGCGACAAGAACTTTTAAATTCTAGGCTTGTCGTTGAGCATTCTGAACACTTGAGATTTTCACTCCCAATGCTCACCCAATGGTTTGCAAAAGAGAGTTTAGCGACTGGCAAGCCTGACCCTAACGAACTAGCAAGCGAGATAGAGCGACTTGAGCGTTGGCGATACCCTTTGATTCTTGCTACTGCTACCCTCGACAGTGACAAAGTATCAAGATTTCTTGTGGCGATTGCTGAAAGATATCCTGCAATAGCTGCTGAAATTGTGAATGAAGCACTGGTAGATGCGAACATCACAAATGAAACTTCACTGCCCCAATCGCTTGAACTTGGGCGACAGGTACGAACGGCTATGCAAGCTTGGATAAATGGTATTGCCTCAATCGCTCAATTGATTGCAGGAGTCCGAGAAGATGGTACACTTCCGCCAATAGGTGTTCGTATCAGTAAGAAGCGCTTAGATATCGATCTACCAATAGATTTTGATATAATTGAAAGCAAGGTTGAAATTGCTAGATATATTGGGAATAATGTTCGCCCTGATGTCTTTAAGTTGGATTTAGACTTGACAAATCCAGAAGATTTGCTGAAAAATGGTTTTGACTGGTATAGAAGCCCTGCGCTTCAGCAGCAGTCGTGTTGGCCTTGGAAATGGACACAGCAAACACTTGTTGAGTCACTTTCTGCTTTATTGCAAAAATTCAGATTGCCGATCGATCGAGGTATTCTTGTGCAGGAAGGGGCGTGGCGGGCAGCATTGTTGATTACTAAAAGATACTCAAATGGGTCATTACATTATTCCCCCATTCCATTAGCAGAGATAGAACAATGCTTAGATAAATTTGACCGTGTGTTTAGAGAGGAGATACTGGGAATAGGGGTAGACCAACACCTTTTCGATCTACTTGTGATGGAGATAGATCGTCTTCATATAGAGGAAAAAAAAGAGTTAAGCTCTCCGTGGTTTAGTATAAAACAATTATCTCCTGAGCAAATACTTGTACAGGCAAGAGATATTTACACTCAGGCAATTGAGACATATCAGAAAATAGTCACACAGTGGTTCCCAAATTTTTCGGATAGCTTGCAAACAATGGCATTACTACCAGCTCAAATTGCAGGTGTAGTTATCCCACCATCTCTAAATAGAAGTCAAGCAGGTGTCAGTTGGTATTGGAACCCTTTACCCCCTGGTAGCTTAAGTAAAGTTGACTTTGTTCTCGGCGATCGTCCTATATCTGGAGAAGAAAATTGTTTTAGTTTAGCCTTCAAGCAACTATATTACCAGCGTCCCCAAGTATTAGAGCGGTCTGGAAAGAGAATGACTGTGCATGCAATAGACCCTACAATATTCTGTCTAAGACCTGTGACTGAGCTAGTTTACAATTGGCTGTGGAATGACCTTAAGCGAATCTTTTGGGTGAAAGGAGAACTAAAATCCCCAAATTTTTGACAACAAATATGAACATTAACGATAAACTTAAGAACATACTGATGCAACTTCGATCGCACTTCGAGCAACTCTACGGCGATCGGCTCACCCAAATGGTGCTCTACGGTTCCCAAGCGCGAGGCGATGCACATCCAGACTCAGATATAGATGTTTTAGTAGTTCTGAAAGCGCCAGTTCAAGCGGGCGAAGAAATTGATAGAACTCTTCAGATTGTAGCAGATTTGTCGCTTCAAAATGATGAAGTGATTAGCTGCCAGTTTATGAATGAAGAAAGATTCACTAATTATCAAGGCCCTTTGCTCAGAAATATCCGTAAAGAGGGAATTTTAATATGACATCGGCTCAATTAAACTTACTCGCAAAAGCTCGTCAAAGCCTTTCAGCGGCTAAGTTAATGTTAGAGGGCGAATACCCGGATTATGCAGCCTCTCGCGCCTACTACACTATGTTTTATATCGCCGAAGCATTTTTAGAAGGTGAACGACTATCTTTTTCTAAACATTCCGCAGTCATTAGTGCCTTTGGCCGAGAATTTGCTCGTACAGGAAGAGTTCCTGTTAAGTTTCACCAATACCTCATCAGAGCTCAAGAATTGCGAAATGCTGGAGATTACGGCGAACTTGATGCCGTTACGAGCGATCAAGCCGCAGAATCGATCGCCCAAGCTGAAGAATTTATCGAATTAGCTGAAAATGCGCTCGGCACTCTACCACCGCCCTAAAACAGTATACCGAAATCCCCGACTTTTTCAATAAGTCGGGGATCTAAAACAATAAAACTGCCCCTAGCTATTAATGACTACCCGCTCCAGCCGCCCGTTTAAAGGCCTCATCCAACACTTCCGAAAGCGTCGGGTGAGTGTGCACTCGGAATGCTAAATTGTTAACAGACTCGCGCTGGGCGATCGCATTTGCCGCCTCCTGAATCAAATCCGCAGCGTGCAAACCGAAAATGTGAACTCCCAACAACTCCCCAGTATCTTTCCGGTAAATAACCTTAGCCATACCGTCGGTTTCACCCTCCGCAATAGCCTTAGAATTTCCCTTAAAATAACTCTTGACAGAAGCTACCTCAAACCCTTCAGCTTTTCCTAACTCCTTCGCCGCCGGTTCCGTCATCCCCACATAGCTAATTTCCGGGTGAGTAAACGCCGCCGCCGGGATACTCAAATAGTCAACTTCGCGGGGACGGCCACAAATATTTTCTACTGCAGCAATTCCCTGAGCAGACGCAGAATGCGCTAACATCATCTTGCCATTAACATCGCCGATCGCCCACAAATTCTGCACCGGTTCTCCCGCCGCCAAAACCTGCATCTTATCGTTAACTGGGATATAACCGCGCATCGTTTCTACGCCAACAGTTTCTAACCCCAAATTCTTACTGACAGGAACCCGACCAGTTGCTACCAAACAAGCATCAACTTCCAAAACTTCGACAATTTCCTTAGTCTTGAAATCAGCTAATTCAATAATCACCGGCGAACCAGGAGTAATCTTCTTCGCCAAAACACCTACTTTTGTTTCAATATCGCGGGGTGCAATTAACACTCGTTCTGCCAACTTAGCAATATCGGGGTCAAAAGTCGGCATCAATTGGTCTAAAGCTTCAATCATCGTAATTTCGCAGCCCAGGGCTGTGTAAATATCCGAAAACTCCAAGCCGATATAACCACTGCCAATAATTGCGATCCACTTCGGCAGCGATTCCAACCTGACAGCATCATCGCTGGTAAATACAGTTTTGCCGTCAATTTCTATCCCGGGGGGGACAAAGGGAACCGAACCGGGAGCGAGAATAATATCCTTGGCGGTAATAGTTTTCTCGCCTTTATCGGTTTCGACGGTAATTTTTTGAGCACTGGCAATTTTGCCCCAACCTTGGATGACATCGACGTTCAAACGTTTGAGGCTGTTGGTCAAGTCGCCGCGAAGTTTGCTAACAATAGTGTTAGCGTGATTGGCGATCGCCCCGCGATCGAAATCCACACTGCCCAATTGAATTCCCAAAGTCTTTAGGTGGTGGGCATTCCGCAAATCTCGCACCCGCCCGGAAGCCGCCAACAGCGCCTTCGAGGGAATGCAGCCGCGGTTGACGCAAGTCCCCCCCATGTCCCCTGCTTCGATAATTGCCACTTTCAGCCCGCAGCTAACCGCGTGTATGGCCGCGCCGTGTCCGCCCACGCCAGCGCCGATAATTGCTAAATCGTAATCAAATCCCTGAGTCACCTTAAAATCTCCTAATGCCTTTGAAATCTTAGGACTCAAGCAAAAAACACCGTCTCTCCGTCCTTTCGAGGTGGCGCGTTGCCATCGCAACCTTTGAACAGCGGTAATAGTTGCATAAGTCCTGTCTCCTTATTCTCGACTAGACTAGGGTTAATTAGACAACGAAAGAGCCGTAACTGAGATTTTTTCAGGGTCAATGATTTTGAGCTGGGTTTGCACCAAGTCTCAAATCACTCAGTAGGCGGGTGTACAGTTAAATATAGTTTGAAGGCTGACAATGCCCGCGGCAGGTTTTAGAGAGGGCAGCAAGTTCAGCCACAGGCATTCCCATCGCCCGGTTCAATTCTGTCCTCCTGCTTGTTTTAGTCGGTTTTCATGTCTAATATCTGCACGCGCCGGGGCGGACAGACTTTGTTGGCAAATTTTAGACCCTATGGAGTGGCTTATGACGGATGACGACAACCAGAAAGATTTACGCCGGGCCTCGGCTCAATCATTTTTTGAGTCCCTAGATGAATTGTTCGATTCTATAGAATCGAACAGCAGTCAAGCTGCACAACCTAAATCTCCACCGCCTCCGGCTAAGTCTTCGAGTCAGTCTTCGAGTTTGCCGAAGAAGACTAGACCTGCGAAAATTAATTTGTCGGATTTTGAAGATGCGATCGCCGATTTGGAACAGTTCATCCAGAGCAAACACCAGAAACGCCCGGAATCCAATCAATAGTGCGATGACACATTTTCAAGTAGTGACTGTTAGCGGTTGACTGTTGACAGGCGAAAAATTTTCGACCGAAGTTCAAGCTCCCAGATTCATCTGTGGAGTCAATTTTTAAATCTAAAATCTAAAATCTAAAATCTAAAATCGACTGGCTGTTGACTGTTGAACTCGCCCAAAAACGGAGACTTCCTTGAAGACAGGAGTCGCCCCGATCGCAAAATTTTAGACCCAAGTTCAGCCTCCCTGATTCATCTGTGGAGTCGATTCTAAAATCTAAAATCTAAAATCTAAAATCTAAAATCGACTGACTGTTAACGGTGCTTTCTGCAGAAGCTGCTTAGGTTGCACCCTACAATGTATTCACAATTTGTTGAGGATTGCTTTACAGAATCAAGCCAGATAAATTATCTCAATTTACTATTAATAGCCTTATTTTTAGGCTTGGACTGCTGCGGTAATTCCCTCGATCGCACTTCGATCGCCCGATCGCCGATCGCACTCAAAGGCAACTCCAATTCATCAAGATCATTGCGGAACTTGACCGGAATGTCAGCACCGTTAATAATCGCTCCCAATAGCCGCGGCCCGGATTTATGCGACTCCTCATCCTCAGATTCCAGCAACTGATCTGCCGCCTCAGACAACATACTAGACAAAGTGTAACCAGGCCGCGCCACCAAAATCATACCGTCCGTGTACGGTTCCAGCGTCAGCGCGTCGTTGCACTCGCTCAAAGCCGGAGAATCCACCACCACAAAATCAAAGCGGTTGCGAACATCCTCAAACAACCTCCGCATTTCGCTCGATTCGAGTACGGCGGAAGCCTGCCGCAAAAAGCCGGGACTCGGCACGACGTATAGGTTCTCTACCTCTGCAACCAAAAGGACGCACTCGCTAATATTGCCGTAATAGTGCAAAGGTTCCACAGTCGCCAGAGGATCAGGAGCAATTTTCAAAGATTCAACGTTAGAAGGCGATCGCAAATCTGCTTCAATTAGCAAAGTCCGTTTACCCGATCGAGCCGACGCAATTGCCAAATTATAAGCACTAAAACTTTTCCCCTCCAAAGGCGCCGCCGAAGTCAGCAACACCACCTTCACAGGTTTGCTCCCGATCCGGCGCAAATTAGTACGCAACCGCTCATAAAATTCCAAATAGGGAGAATTTACCTCTAGGGCGAGCGGCATTTCATCGCCGTAAGAATCAAACACCGTCACTTCAGGCAAAACTGCCAGTATCGGCACCTCTTTTTCCACCAAAGCCGCCCGCACTTCTTCCCAACTGTAAAACTTGCCGTTGAGCATCCCCAACAAAAATATCAATCCGCCGCCCAGCAGCAATCCCACAAATCCCCCCACCGCCAGCATCACGGGCAAACCTCTCTTGTTTGACTCAACGTCATCAGTTTGTGGCCATTGGGCGATTCTCAAACTCCCCGTTGTCTCAGCTACCGCCGCCTCAGCATCTACCAAAGCCGACTGCATCTTGTCGTAGAGAGCTTTTTTGAACGCCACTTGCTGGGCCAAACGGGCTTGTTCTAACTGCTTGTTGGGGATTGTGGCGTGTTCCCGACGCAATTCTTTTTCAGTTTTCTCGATTCCTTGGAGTTGCTGTTGCGCCGCATCCCGCTGCGTTTGCAAAGCAATCAAAGTTTGAGCTAACTGCTGTCTGGCCGGATCTAAAGAAGAGTCTACCCGAATTCGATCGGCACTTCTGAGCGGAGCAGCCACCCCGTTACCGCCGAGTACCTCCGATTGCCGCTGCTGCAACTGCTGCTCAAAAGCTTGTTTTTGTTTGAGCAATTCTACAATTTTCGGGTGTTCCTCCTGCAAGTCGCTGCGGAGAATTTTGAGCTGAGATTCGATCGAAAACAATTGCACTCGCAGTTGGGCAATAATTGGATCGGCAGAGAGTGCTTGAGCGACGTAAGCTTGCTCCACATTCAATCCCAAGCGATCCTGCAAACTATTAATTTGAGCTTCAATTCCTCCCAACTGCACGCGGAGTTGCCGCTGCTGCTGTTGGCTGGTGGTAATCGCTTGCGGCAAAGCACCGCTCTGAGCTGCTAAAATTGAAGTTCCTTCTCGTTTTTCGTAGGATTCAAGTTTTGCTTCCGTCTCTCGGAGTTCCTCAGTTACTTGCGGCAAACGCTTGTTAATTTGGGCGATCGTGTCACGCAGTCTAGAAGTATTAAGAGTTTCGCTGCGAGCCACCATTTCGAGCATCAGCGTCTCTACTACCTTTACTGCTTTTTGGCGATCGGCATTTTTGTACAATACTTGAATCAAAGCGCTGGGGTCATTATTCTTACTGGGCATCTTTACTTGCACATCTTTTGCTAACTTTTTAGCCAAAGCTTGTACTTTTTTTGCCAATTCTTCTTGGTTTAATTTTTGTTCGGGTTTGATGAGTTTTTCTGCGGCTGGTTTAATCACCCTTGTATCCAGCAGCATATCTTTAGTTATTTCTTGTCCTTCCTGTTGAATTTTAGTAGTAGTCGATGAAAAAATCACGCTCGGTCTGTCGTAAGCCAGCGTACCTATTGCAACGTAAACTGGCGCCGCCTTTGGCTGAACAGCCACTACTCCCGACACGCCCACAGTCACCGCGAGAGTAGCCAGTCCCACCCACTTGTATTGGTCGAAAGCAATTAAATAACGTTTAACAACGGATAAAGTCATAAGGATTTTAGATTTTAGATTTTAGATTGCTAATTGTTAACGATAACTAATGATTGCTGACAAATGATACCCATTTCTCAAAAAGCTGCAACTGTAGGTAAGTTGTAAACGCATATCGCATAAGTCATTCCCCATCGAAAATCAAAAATCGAAAATAGTATGACTACCTATTTATTATTACGTGACGGCCCGAACAAATCTGTTACCCCATTTCTCAACTGCTCAAAGAACAGAATAAATCCCAAAGTATCGCGGAATGGTCGAGTAAAAGTATTGATTACATAACCAATGCGCTCTATCAAATTCCTACCAATCACAATCACATCATTATCTTCGAGCATCGGGTTCTGAGAAACATTGCCCTCCAAAGCAGCTTTAGCATCTATCGAACGGTTGATTGCTCTACCTTGCTTTTCGTCGAACCGAATCAGGGCTATTTTCCGCAAGTCAGCAAGATTAACAGGCAAGTTGTTGAGAGCATCCAAAAACCTGCTGCCATTTTCTACGTAGAACGAGGTCAAACCACCACTAGCGTAACTCAAAACTCGAACGTAGATCCTGGGTTTAATCAGAGTAGACCGCGAAACCAGAGCTTTGTCGTAGTCTAGGTTTTTGGTACTAGCGTCCAATTCCGGGATGACAATCACATCTCCCGATGCCAAAGGAAAATCGAACAAATCGTTACCGTTTGCTAGGGGAGTGTAGAGGTCGATTGGTTCCTCCACCGAGGAGCCGTCTACCGTAGTCCGTCGCACTCGCACAGCCCGTAAATCGGCTTTTCCCGTGACTCCCCCCGCAACCAGCAAAGCAGCCGAAATTCGACCAGAACCCGCCGGAAGCGTGTAAAAACCCGGTTTGCTGACTTCTCCGGTGATAGTGATTTGGACGGGAACAGCAGCAGCAGCGAGGCTGTACCTGGATGCTAAATCTTGATCGGATTTGCGATCGGGCGTAACCTGTTTATACGGTACGACGATCGCATCTCCATCTTCCAAACGCAAATCCGGCGGAGCAATACCAGTTTGCAACGGTGTCAAAATATCAACAACTTGCTCCACGACAGCACCTCCCGGTAGAGTCCGCCGCACCCGCACCCCTCGCAGTTCCGCCGTAGGATTAGTCCCAGCAGCAGCCGCCAGAGCCGCAGGAAGCTGGGGGGTTTGCAGTGGATAAAAACCCGGTCTGGCCACTTCCCCCGTCACCGTCACCACTACCGGGCGCTGAATCAGCAAAGCAGCAGAGACTTGAGGATTTTTGATAAATTGGCCAAAGCGCTCCCGGAGGCGCTGCTGTGATTCTTCGACGGTAAGACCACGCACATTTACTGTTCCGATTAGCGGCAGTACAATTACCCCTTCAGGGCTGATTGCACCCGTAAAACCTAGCTCTGGGAAGCGCTGAACTTGAACAGAAATCTGGTCTCCCGGGCCCAGGCGGTAGGGCCGATTGCGAAAAGCTGGGTTAATATCCCGGTTAAAGTTGGCAGGTGGCGGTGGCGGGACCCGCAAGGGCGGTGGCGCCACGAGTTTCTCGTCTCTTGGAACAACAGATTGAGCTAAAGCCGTTTCCGAAAAATTTTTGCTATTAAAACCCCAGAATACAGCAGCAAAAGATAGAGTCCAAGCAGTTGAATACAGACCTGCCAAGGAAAAAGCAAGGCGATTTTTAATTGTGGATTTTTCCCGCATTTTGAGAGGATTTAAAAAAGTAATATTTTGAATAATGACCTGAGTTGTAAGTTTCATCTAACATATAGGGAGGAGAAAAAACAATAAGATATTTGAGGGGCGAGTTGAATCCGGATATTTACTAGGAAGCAGTTGATTTTGGCAAAAACGGCCCACGCCCTAGGCTGATTTATTTGCACCTACCTGCTTACTGAAACCGAAAAGTTTCTGTAATTAATTTAGCCTGAACAATTTTGCCCAGAGATTCCATCAATGGTTGAGCTATCTTAATCTCACCCTGCGGTTGAATGGGAAGGATGATACTGACAGCAACCCAAGACGCGCGGCGGTTCGAGAGTCTAGCAATGCTGTCTTCCCAAAACCAACGGCTGGTTGCTGGAGAACCACCGTTAGGCCAAGCGTACCACTGCACGACAGCAAAAGTTTGTTGGCGAGTCCAGCTTCGGAAAAACCTCGCCTCGACAGTAGGCGGTGGCTGGCCGGGTATTGGTGTTAATTTAACTGTAAATCTCAAAGTGCGATGAGAATCGGTTTGCCATCGGTGAAATCCATCGATATCTAGCCATTCCACTTGGGGCTGGTTTTTGGGGTAATTTTGAGGCAACAGCAATAAAATGGCAATTGTGCGATCATTTTTAATTTCTTCAACTAACCATCTGTGACCGCCAATTTGGACGTTATTCTGAACGGCTATAACCTGCCACCCAGGAATTTTTATCCCGTTTTGGCGCAAACTTCTTAATTCCTTAAGGTTGGCAAGGGTTGGTGGGTTTGTCCAAGGCCACCTTCCCGTCGCGTAGCCGGGAATTGCTACTGCTCCCACTAATACCAGCAAAAACACCAGTACCATAATTTTAGATAATTGATACCGTCGCAGTAGTTTCTGTGCTGAAATCATCTGTTTTATTAATTGCCAGACTGACTTGGGAAATACTTTTCCATCCCGTTGAGGAGAAGTACCAATAGCCCTAGTATACAAGCAGAATACAAATCTCCTCCCCATCCGGCGTGCAGCCAAGTAAAAAGCGCCTCTCTTTGGGTTCCGTGAAAGTAAGTTAGTACAGTGTTGCGGAAAATGTTGGAAGTGATGCTAATAATGGATGTACTAACTAAAAACAAAAGGCTTTTTTTGCGAGAGTTCCAAACTCCAGTCCAATCCAGCAGAATTAAGCTGACATAAAGACTGGTAAACAGCATTTTCAAGCCTGCACAGTGCGGAGCAACTTCTACAATGCGCTCGTTTACGTACAGATAAATTTCTTCCACTCTCACGTTGATACCAATCTTAATTAATATCCAGCCTGATGTTTCAGCAATGAATTGCTGTAAGGGCAAGGCGTAGGGTTCTATGAGGTAAGGAATGTGGTTCGGCGAGGCCAGAAATACGAATAAAAGCGGCCTCGCCTGCAATTGTAAGCCGGGAATTCCTTTTAAAGATAAGCAAATGCTTGCCAGCATTACGGGGAGGGATAAATTTACTAAATCGCTCAAGCGACTCAGATAAAAAAGCGTCGCTAGTACCAGCAAAAAGCCTCCCAAAGGATGCGGTGAGTTGGGCAAGCTGCGCCAGCACTTTCGGTTCATCCAAGCAATATAAGCTGCGTAGGGCAAACCAATTAGTCCGTGGCTGAAATATTCGTGTTCGATGCTGATGCTTTTGTTGAGCCAGCCGTCGTACCAGTGTACTAGCAGGGGGGCGTACAGCAGCACTAGCAGCACCGTGATACCTTCCCCCAGGAGGTATCGCTTGAAAACAATGCGAATTCTGCGCTGGATGTGCATGGTTTGAGAAGTTTTAAGATTGCCGCGCTGGATTCGCAACGCTTTCGGGTTTTAAACTGTGAGTTAAAGATTTGTTAATTCCCCACCAAAACGCTTGGAGAACCGCACCCTACTACTTGAAACACCTCCAGCATAAGTTTTATAAAAAATTAGCAATTCAATGATATAGCAATCCTTGCAGGAGTCGTAAATTTTTTACCCCACCCCAACCCTCCCCTTACTAAGGGGAGGGAGTAAGAAATTCAAAAATGATTTAGGATTGCTATAGTTCGATCGCCCGAACAACTTGCTCGATCTGAGTATTGCTCAATCCGGGATACATTGGCAATGATAAAATTTGTTGGCACAGGGTTTCTGCGTGGGGGAAGTCGCCCCGATTCCCTAAGTTTTGGTAGGCGGGTTGCAGGTGACAAGGTACGGGATAGTGTATACCTGTTTGAATGCCCTGTTGGGCGAGTTTTTCCTGAAGAATGTTGCGGTCGATCGAGCTTTCCTCAGTAATTTTGATAACATAGAGGTGATAAATGTGACCGCTGCTGCTGTGGTTGGCGATCGGTACAATGCCTTTGTGTTTCAATGGTGCTAGTAGAGTATTGTAGTGTTGAGCAGCGGCGGTGCGATCGCGATTCCATTTTTCTAAGTAAGGCAATTTAACATTGAGCACGGCGGCTTGCAAATTGTCGAGGCGGCTGTTGGTACCAATTTCTGTGTGTAAATATTTGCTTGGTGCTCCGTAATTGCGGAGAGTTCGCATTTTTTCTGCGAGTTGTGCATCATTAGTAATTAACATCCCGCCGTCGCCAAAAGAACCGAGATTTTTGCTGGGATAAAAGCTGAATGCTGCTGCTTTACCAATGGAACCCGCGCGGTATCCTTCTCTCTCGGCTAAGTGCGCTTGGGCGGCATCTTCAAATATGATTAAATCGTGGCGGTTCGCAAAATCTAAAAGCTGCCGAGGCGATACCATTTGACCGTAAAGGTGTACGGGGATAATTGCTGTAGTTTTCGAGGTAACTGCTGTTTCGGCTGCTGTGAGGTCAATCAGGGCGGTTTCCGGGTCACAATCTACAAGAATAGGTATAGCTTTGGCTTGGAGGACGGCGATCGCGGTGGCGATAAAAGTGTTAGCGGGTATGATAATTTCGTCGCCCGGATTAATGCCGCAAGCTTGGAGCCCCAGTGCGATCGCATCTGTTCCGCAAGCCACTCCTACGCCGTATTTTACTTCAGAAGCTGCTGCAAATGCTGTTTCAAATTCCGCGACTGCTTGGCCTAAAATAAAGTCTCCTTCCTGGATAATTTTTCTAATTGCTTCTGCTATTTGGGATTGGATTGGTTGGTGTTGCAAGGAGAGATTTACAAACGGAACTTTGGGCTGGCGGTTACTCATAAACTATCAGGACGTAATTATTTATATTAACATTTAAGTGCAAATAGCTTTTCAAAAATTTTAACCGCCGAGGGCGCAGAGTAGCATAGAGAAAATGGATCTTTTTTACAGAAGAGCTGCGCCTCATGTCGTTTTTTGTGAGTGAGCAACTAAATGAAACTTTTTCTGTAATATAGAAGCAGATAATTTTGCAGCAAGTAATCGCAATCATGGAATACAAAAAACTCGGCGACAGCGACTTATCAGTATCTAAAATTTGTTTGGGTACGATGACTTACGGCCAGCAGAACACCGTTGAGGAAGCGGCCGAACAGCTCGATTTGGCAATTGAGAGAGGCATCAACTTTATCGATACGGCAGAAATGTATCCCGTCCCTGGAAAGCCGGAAACTCAGGGCAAAACAGAGGAACATATCGGGGAATGGTTGGTGAAACAGCAGCGGGATAAAGTCATTATAGCGACTAAAGTAGCGGGCAGAAGCACTCGCTTAAAGTGGATTCGGGAAGGGAAAAATCAGATCGATCGCCCAAATGTCGAAAAAGCCCTGAATGACAGCCTGAAGCGCTTGCAAACTGACTACATCGACCTGTATCAGATCCACTGGCCCGATCGCTACGTCCCGCTATTTGGTGCCCCGGATTACGACATCTCGCAAGAACACGAAACAGTCCCGATTTTGGAACAGTTAGAGGTATTTGCTGACTTGATTAAAGCTGGGAAAATCCGCTATTTGGGTTTGAGTAACGAGACACCTTGGGGAGTTTGCGAGTTTTGCACGTTGGCGGAAAAACACGGTTTGCCGAAAGTTGTTTCGATTCAGAATGCTTTCAGTTTGAGCAATCGGACATTTCACCTAAATTTAGCAGAAACTTGCCGTTTTAAGAATGTCGGATTGATGGCTTATAGTCCTTTGGCATTTGGGCTGTTAACGGGTAAATACTTGAAGGGAATCCCCGAAAATTCGCGGTTGGCTTTATTTGCGGGATTTGGTCAGCGTTACGATAAAACTAATCTGAATGATGCCGTGAAAGCGTATGTTGAGATTGCGGGGAAACATGGGATAAGTCCAGCGCAGATGGCTTTGGCGTATGTGCGATCGCGCTGGTTTGTAACTAGCACAATTATCGGTGCAACAAGTCTCGAACAGTTGGAGGAAAATATCGGTAGTTTGGAGGTGAAGTTGGATCGGGAGATTATAGCGGAAATCGATGCGGTACACGCTAAATATCCTAATCCGACACCGTAAGTTTATTAGTAGGTTGGGTTGAGGTAACAAAACCCAACTTACTACTTTAATATGCGAAAATTACATAGACAGAACTTAGGCACTCCGCCAAAGAAACCGGGTTTTTTAGTGAATCTGCCGGCTGTAACGAAGTTTTATCGCAAAAAACCCCGTTTCTGAGTTCCCCTGCGTAAGTTTTAGTTGAGGAAGTTTGCAACTTCTGGTTGGGAAAAGGTTTTTGAATGCGATCGCACTCAAGTATTAGATGTGCTGAGACGTTTTCTTCAGGAAATGATGCAGCTAGCTGTAGATAAGGGTTACATCACGCTTGAAGAGAAGGAGGAATTTATTCGTCCGGCTTTTGCTAGCAGTACCGATGTTGTGGTATTGAGCAAGTAGTTTTTTTGGTGGTGTTTTGGGCGATCGACCTTTTTTTTATATTTCTGAAACCCTTGCCATATCTGCCCGCAATCAATTCACTCAGGTTTCAATTCTTAATAAAGATTTAGGTTAATTGTGGCATCCATTTTACCGATAGCCCGGTAGACTGCGCTATTCAAGCCTATTAGATTAAAGCGGCATCGGATGTCGGCAAATTGAGGTTGAGTTGGCATCCACTTTACCCATAGCCCCGTATATGCGGTTATTCAAGCGTATTAGATTAAAGCCGCATCGAATGTCGGCAATCGGATGTTTAAATCTCCGTAATAAAGAAAACAAACGGTCTTATTTATTGCTTGACAACTAACCTTGCGAATGTTAAATTCTTAAAATACAAGCTCAAACAAAACTTCCTCACATTCCCAAGTGTAAGAAAGACCACACTTTAATGTATTGTAGTTTTTGCAATAGCAAATCATATCTGATACGGAAAAGGCCCGCCTGAAGTAACGATTCAGACAGAGGCCTTGCTTTAGCTAGCAAACTCCCGGTGGTTTGACATCTCAACTTCAGACCACCACAAGTTCATCTAACTTTTGAAATATATGCCCCACAATTATACTCCACAATGCGAGTTGTTGTACACCAACCTTCGGCAGACTAAGAAAACCCTCTGTGTTTTGGCAGAGTCGAACCGCGCTTTAGCGGAGTCGTACTGCGCTTTGGCGGAGTGGAACCGCAGTCTGCTTGAGCAAAACGAAGCAAAGGATGAAACTATCAAAGCTAAGGATAAAACTATCCAATCCTTTGAGCAAAAAGTCCTTGAACAGCAAAAAGAAATAGATGACTTGAGGCGCGAACGTGATTGGCAGCCTAATGCCTGGGATAACGATGGTTCATCAAATGCAGATTGTCACGATCGCGAATATGCAGCATATCGACTAAGAATCTGATAGAAAGTGCGATCGCCCTTCCCATCCAGAAAATAGGACAATGGTAAAGGGCGATCGCACTTCACCTAAATGCTTAATACGATCGCACTTTTTGCTGTTTTTCCTGCAAAAACTCTGCAAAGTCCCAGACTTCTGCAATTCATCAGCGTTTATCTGCGTGCATCTGCGGTTAAAAACTCCCCTCAATTCCCTGACAACAAGCTTAATGCCCCAATAGCTTATCCCGCAAATGCTTAATACGATCGCGCAATTTACCCGCCTCCTCAAACTCCAACTTCTTAGCCGCCGCCTTCATCTGCGCTTCCAACCGCCCGATTAACTGAGGAATCTCATCCAAAGATAACTCGTTTACCTGTTCGTAAACCTCCTCCAACTGCTGAGAATTCAGCTTGCGCGACACATCCAAAAATGCCAAAATCGCATTACTCGATCGCTTTTTCGCGATCGGCTGCGGCGTAATCCCGTGCATCTTATTGTACGCTAGCTGAATCCCCCGGCGTCGATCCGTTTCGTCGATCGCCTTAACCATACTATCCGTCAAATTATCCGCGTACAGAATAGCCTGTCCCTGAACGTGCCGCGCCGCCCTTCCAATCGTTTGAATCAACGAACGTCCCGATCGCAAAAACCCCTCTTTATCCGCATCCAAAATTACCACCAGCGAAACTTCCGGCAAATCCAAACCTTCCCGCAGCAAGTTAACACCAATCAATACATCAAACTTACCATCCTGCAAATCTTGGATAATTTCGATGCGTTGAATCGACTGAATTTCCGAGTGCAAATACCGGACTTTAATAGCCCTCTCCTGCAAATATTCCGTTAAATCTTCCGCCATCCGCTTGGTTAAAGTCGTCACCAAAACTCGCTCGTCCCGACTTACTCTCTCCTTGATTTCCCCCAACAAATCATCAATTTGTCCTTCCGTCGGGCGCACGAAAATTGTCGGATCTATTACTCCTGTAGGGCGAATTACTTGCTCTGCAACTCTGCCTTCCGATATTTCCATTTCCCAATCCCCAGGCGTAGCAGAAACAAAGATGCACTGATTTTCTTTTGCCCAAAATTCCTCAGCTTTTAAAGGGCGGTTATCTGCCGCGCTGGGCAAACGAAAACCGTGTTCGATCAATACTTTCTTGCGCGCTTGGTCGCCGTTGTACATCCCCCGAATTTGCGGCACTGTGACGTGAGATTCATCAATCACCAACATCCAATCTTTCGGAAAATAATCAATCAAACATTCGGGCGGTTCCCCGGCATTTCTCCCTGCTAAATGCCGCGAATAATTCTCGACTCCGTTGCAGTAACCTACCTCGCGCAGCATTTCTAAATCGTAGCGGGTGCGCTGTTCCAACCGCTGAGCTTCTAATAGTTTCCCCTGTTTTTCAAATTCTGCCAGTCGGTCTTCTAATTCGAGTTCTATTCCTTGACAAGCCGCCTCTAATTTATCTTCTGCCGTGACAAAGTGGCGCGCTGGATAGATATTTAAAGCCGTTGAACTTTGCAGGATTTTACCTGTTACGGGGTCAACGTAGCGAATGGCATCGATTTCGTCGCCGAAGAATTCAACGCGAATAATTCTATCTTCGTAAGCGGGGCCAATTTCCAAAACATCGCCTTTGACGCGAAATTTGCCTCTGCCTAAATCTATATCGTTGCGGCTGTATTGGACGTTAACTAAATCTCGCAAAACTTGCCGCTGGTTGACTTCCATTCCTACTCGCAAAGGAATAGCAGCTTTCAGGTATTCTGCGGGCATTCCCAAACCGTAGATGCAGCTAATTGAAGCAACTACAATTACGTCGCGGCGTTCAAAGAGCGATCGCGTGGCTGAGTGCCGCAGCATATCGATCTCGTCGTTAATTGCTGCCGTTTTCTCAATGAAAGTATCGGTGACGGCGATGTATGCTTCAGGTTGGTAGTAGTCGTAATAACTGACAAAGTATTCGACTGCATTGTTGGGGAAAAAATTTCGCAGTTCGTTGCACAGTTGAGCTGCTAGGGTTTTGTTGTGTGCTAGGACTAAGGTGGGTCTGCCGACTTTTTCAATCACCGAGGCAATGGAGAAGGTTTTGCCCGTACCTGTGGCACCGAGTAAGGTTTGAAATCGATCGCCCGCTTCGATGCCTTTGACGAGTTGCTTAATCGCTAGCGGTTGGTCGCCTGTGGGCTGGAAGGGCGCTTGCAATTGAAAAGATGCTGCCGCAGTTACCATAGGAAAATGTAGCTATTACCCATAAATCTTAACAAAAATGCAGAGATTCTGCCATTTCGTTAAAAAAATAGTTAGACTTTGTAATATTATTTTAATCATCGGCCGAAATAGAAAGCAGAAAGCCCACAAAAGCAGTTGTCCGCACCCAGGAATCAACGCCCAAAAATAAGCGAGGAAAAGAATTATGGATACGAGCAGTACAGGTACAAGCAAAAGCAAAGCGATCGCCCGCCGCGGCAAAGGCAGTTCCAAAAGCCAACCGACAGAACCCACGGATGCCAAAGCAACAGGAATCCAACTTTATCGGCCGCAACACCTGCATGACAATCGCCCCGTCGGGCCAGACGATTTTACCATCAGCGAGACCGTCTCGATGTCGGGGAATCGCCCAATCGGCACTAGCACCCTGCACATCAGCGAAACCTACGGCATTGTAGGCAATCGCCCGGTCGAATCCAGCGACTTGGAAGTGGTGGGGACAGTGGGGAGACGCCCGATCGGTTCCAGCGCCATGCAAGTCAGCGAAATGTTCAGTATGTCCGGTGCCCGCCCTATTGGCATCAGCACTCTGCACATTGATGAAGTTTACTCCACAATGGGAGGAAACCGCCCCATTGCCTCAAACGAAATTGACGATAGCTCGACATTAATGGGCTTCTTAGATTAATTAGTCAGTTGTTAGTTGTTAGTTGTTAGTTGTCATCTGCTACCAATAACTAATAACTAATAACCACTGCCAACAGTCAACTAACTACTTGTCGATACCCTGATATTTGCTCAATAAAGCAGCAAAGCGCTTGTAATCCACAGGCTTCCTCACATACTCCGCCGCTCCCAATTCCAAACCCTGATTTTGGTCGTCCAAAAAAGTTATCATAATCACTGGAATATCAACCAAATCCTGATCGGCTTTCAATGCCGACAGCACCGCCCAGCCGTCCATACTTGGCATCATCACGTCCAGAATAATCGCGTCCGGCAGCAACTCCTTAGCCAAGAGAAGCCCCCCTTGACCGCTAGCCGACGATCGCACCCGAAATCCCTGTTTCGACAAGCAGCGAGTCATCAAATCCCGCGCGTCCGGATCGTCGTCAATCACCAGCACAGTAGCAGCATCCGGCAGATCCAGCGGTTGCGATCGCACTGCTTTTTGCTTCGCTTCTGTCGCTTCTGCACTCGTGTCTAAATCCTGGGAAGGCTCGGCCTCAATTTCTGGGATTTCTAGATCGTCCTGCGCTTCTTTCGGGCTTGTAATCGCAATCGGCAACCGGATCGTAAAACTAGAACCGCAATTAAATTCGCTCTCAACGGTAATGTCTCCGCCCATCATCTGGCAAAATCTCCGGCTAATTGTCAGCCCCAAACCGGTGCCGCCGTATTTGCGGGTAGTAGAATCGTCCGCTTGAGTGAAAGCTCCGAACAGCCTCGACACCTGATCGTCAGTCATGCCGATGCCGGTATCGGTTACTTGAAAGACGATGGAAGGCTGTTGACACCGAGAAGGATCTGCCGAGAGTTCTTCGGAATTGCCGCTCGGCAAAACCTCCCCTTCTTCTTTCCAAACATTAATCGTAATTTTGCCTCGATCGGTAAACTTAGCAGCATTGGTCACCAAATTCAACAGCGCTTGCCGCAGCTTTGACACATCAGAGTATATCGTGCCAATATTGCGATCGCAATTGACAATCAAAGTATTGCCATTTTTCCCTAGCTGGGGTTGAACAGTAGTGACAACCTGCTCGAGCAAATTCAACACATCAAAAGTCTCCAAGAAAAGAGTCATCTTTCCTGCTTCAATTTTAGAAATATCCAGGATGTCACTAATAATGGTGAGCAACTGCTTGCCTGCCATATTAATGCTTGCCAAATCCATCACAAACTCTTCTTCGCCGAGTTCCAGAGCCTCTTCTTGCAGCAGTTCGCTGTAGCCGATAATCGCATTCAAGGGCGTCCGCAACTCGTGAGTCATATTTGCCAAAAAAGTGCTTTTGGCCCGGTTGGCAGCTTCCGCAGCATTCTTAGCCACTTCCAATTCCTCCGATCGTTCCTCTAGCTGCCGCTGCCGCACTTCCAAACCGTTGAGCAAACTGCTAATTTGCTGAGCCATTGTATTGAGAGTAGAAGATAGCACCCCGATCGCGTCATTAGAAACCACAGGCGAGCGAGCCGTCAAATCACCGCTCGCCATCTGTTCGGCAGTTTCCCGCAGCAAGCCGAGATTCCGAATAATTGCCGACACCGACACAAAAGCCACTATCCCCGCGATCGAACTCAAAACCAAAGCCCCGAGCAGCCAGTGCTGAGTGCGGCTCACCAAAGCCAGAGTTTGCTGCACCAGTACCGCCATTGCTGCCTCTGGAACCCCCGCCACCGGAGCTGAGGCAGCGTCTATTGTCAGCAAATAGTTCTTCATCTCCACAGAACCCATCCACCCGACTCCCACCGCCATCCAAGTTATCAGTACCAAGATGACAAACAGCGCGATCAAAGAAGCCCGAGTTCCCAGAGAAATCCCCCTCGTAGCAAGTGCCGCCGCCCAAGGATAGGTTTTGAGAAAAGGATCTGGCCGAACCGGTGCGCCGGAATTCCAAATCTCCTCAATTTGACCGTCCGACCGCACTTTACCAATCCGCACTGTTTTCCAGATATGCTGCGTTTGGGCATCTATTTTTACCTTGCCCGAGGGCGCTGCAAACTCAATATTTTTAGCAGCAGCCCTGACTTTAACCACATCTGTCGAACCAGCTTTTTCTACTGCTTGCTTCCACAGGTAAACGCCCAAATAAGCCGCTTCGATCGGGTCATCCGTGACTCGATTTTCCCCGTATCGGGCTTTATAAGCCTTGACAAATTTACGATTTTCCGGTGTATCCACCGTTTGAAAATAGTTCCAAACCACCAAATGTCCAGCAATATTGGACGGCCCTATCGCCCGCACTTCCTCTTCTGCTACGCTGACCGACATCACCGGCAAATCCTCCGGTTTCAAGCCAACTTCCCGCAGCTTTTGGAAAAAAGCCACATTGCTATCGCCGTTGAGAGTGTTGAGAATAGCATCCGGTTTCACTGCTACAATATGTGCGATCGCCTCGCCCACTTCCGTCGATCCCAGCGGCAGATATACTTCCCCCGCCAACTCTCCCCCTAGTGCAGCCAGTTGAGCTTTCACAATCCGATTTGCCGTCCGAGGAAAGAGATAGTCCGAACCCAACAGGAAAATTTTCCGCTTCCCCTGTGCCAGCAAGTAATTCACCCCAGGCACAATCTGTTGGTTCGGGGCAGCACCAGTGTAGACAATATTCGGACACTGTTCTAGCCCTTCATACTGCACCGGATAGAACAGCAACCCTTTGCCCTGGTCGAAAGCCTGCTGTACAGCTTTGCGGCTCGCCGAAGTCCAACAGCCAAATACCACCGACACCTGTGCTTCTAGGAGCAATTGCTTAGCTTTTTGAGCAAAAGTCTGCAAATCGCTGGCTCCATCTTCTATAACCGCTTCCAAGGGGCGTCCGAGTACCCCTCCCGCCGCATTAATTTCCTCAACAGCCAATAGCGTCGCATCTTTAACAGAAATTTCGCTGATGGACATCGTGCCCGTCAGCGAATGCAACACGCCTATTTTGATCGGCTCACGAGTCCTGCCAGCTTCTGCGAGGGGGTTACTGCTCCTTGCTACCATACGGTTTTAAATACTTTTTACTAATAACAGAAATTTTAGTTCGATCGGGCACGAAGTTAGCCTTGAGGCTAAGTCTTGTTTCGCAGATTATTTAACCCAAGCGCCACACAACTTGCCAATTGCGGCACCTTGTTGATTCTAACGGTCAAACTGCTCTACATCTGACTTAAGTCTGCATTAAATCTGTCGCCTATTTCTCTCTTCATCTTTTACGGATCTCGAAACAACCTCATCAAACAAACCAGAGAAGGTAGTTATGGTGCGCCCGCCGCCTAAAAATTATCGCTCTCCCCCGCTCTCCCCGCTCCTCTCCTCTCCCCAACTCATTCACGGGATTACCCTTGCAGGTCATCAATAATTTCAAGCTCTCACGCAGTCTTCCCCTTCCCCTATCTCCCTTCCGGCAGATGGAAGTCTCCGTACTTTTAACTATTACCCAGCCCCTCTTTCTTCAGGCAGAGGGCAGTGTTCGTGATTTCCCTTACAATAAAATTAAGGTTAACTTCTAAGTACCCTTGTTAAAAATAAATTTTGCCAACAATAGGGGAAAAACTAATGAATACTGAAGAAAATGCGACCCACCCTGGCAGCGAAACTCAAGTAACGCTACCAAAATCAAGAGAAATATTGCTGGGTGAGGAAACAGAAAAAGCGCTCGGTGAGCAAAAACAAAAAGATTCTCAAACTATGCGCGCTGTTGAACAGTTGAAAGAAGAACTTCAGCACAAAATAGATGAAGAATGTCCTCCCAAGGTTAATTAAAACTAATAGCGATTTTTTTTAGGTGTGGGTAAGATGCGGTCTTGCCCACACTCGCTTTTTGAAGGCAGAAGGCAGAAGGCATAATTAAATAAAAATTTATACTTTCAAAGTATTTTTTTTACAAAAAATACTCTTGGACGCACGGGTGACCCTCCACCAGTTTTTTCACCGAAATACTTCATTCCAGCCCGCAGAAACGGTAAAAAAAACCCGTAACTATGGAAGTGGCAGTCCGCCAAAGACAGAAAAATAACTTTTTCATATTCCATCTTGATTTGTTCTTCATTCTTTCTTCCTAGAGGTAGAGTGCAACGCAGCTCCTAGTTACCTATGATGAATTTATTAAGTAAAAAATGTCTGATTAGATACAGATAGGGAGAAACCAATGAGCACTGAAGATAGAGCAAAGGCAACTGGCAACAACATCGCAGGCGCGGCTCAAGAAGCCCTAGGCAATATTACTGGCGACCCGAAGGATAAAGCAGAAGGCAAAGCCAAGCAGGCAAAAGCTGAAGCTGGTCACGCGATCGAAGATGTAAAAGATGAGCTCAAAAAGAAACTAGACTAAGCCTAATACTAATTGAGAGGGTCGAGCAACCTTGACCCTTTCAAGTATTCCAAATGTTTTCAGAACGGAGGAAAAAAGGTGAGTTTATTGCAGCAGAGTCGCAAAATAATTGCGGGCCTAGTCTTGGTATTAATGCTGGTAGTTACTACTGCCTGCGCGCCCAGCGTTTCAGCCCAAAAACCGACTGATGTACCTGTAGCAATTGGTGGCAGTCAGGGTTATTACGCGCAGCTAGAACGCGGGAATACCGCCACAGGTCAAGATTTTGGTCAATGGGTAACAAAAACGGCTAAGGGCTTGGTTCAGGATGCTTACGTCCGCGACAATAACAAATTGGGAGTTGTAATTACCCCGGAAGTGCGGCCGACAGAAGTGAAAGATTTGGCCAAATCTTTAGCACAAGGTTTTCACCGCAATTTCCCAAATCAGGATGTAAGTGTTTTGGTTTACGCTCCTGACAAAAAACTGATTTTGACGGCTAAGTACGACCAGCAATCAAATCAAATTGAATACAAGTCTTGACCTGGTTAGAAAGCTTAAATAACAGCCGCGTGGCGGTTTAATATTCCGCAGTTTTTTGAAGGCGAAAAAATCTCAAGTAGAGATCGAACTGTTGTTTAGATTGGAAAAGATTTACCATGAGTAGCAGCGATAATTACAAGCGTCAAATCATGAACGATTTAGCGCAGGGCGATCGAGAAATGATGCCGGAGACAACTGGTGAAGATTACGAAAATTTTGACGATTTTGCTCAGAGAACTTCGCCGGCTCAGCGCAAACAATTATTCGGGCGTTCCCTGAATCACGACTCCCTACCGCCGGCTCAGTTGGAACCGGAATTGCAAAAGGCGATCGCCCAAATTAAGCCAAACGAACGTGACGATGTAGCGCGGGAATTCTTCAAGCAGTTAGGCAAGAGAGGATTGGACGATCGCCAATTGGAAAAGCAGCTAGGACTTTCTACCCATCACGCCAGTCGCATGACTGCTGACGATGTTACCAAGTTGGCCTCGTTTACCTATCACAATCACCCGGATATTTTCCGAGAAGTGCTGGCAGAACAGCCGAGTTTGATGAAGTTTTTGGGCAATCCAGTTGTTGCAGGTATTTTGGGAATAGTTGCGGCTAAATGGCTCAACAACCGCAAATAGTCTCCGATTCAGACAAACCTAAAAGCGGATAATACGTGCAGCAAATAAAAGGACGATCGCCGGGGCGATCGTCCTTTTATATTTTATAGCAAAACCATTTGATTTGTAAACAATCGATTCAATCATCACAAGCGTTTCAGGTTGTTCTACCTTCATGACTCAAATAGACTTGCTATATATCTAGTCCTGTAAAATAACCCACATCCCATTTGTAGTGAGGACTAAAATCCTCATAAGATTCGGACGACTTTAGTCTTCACTACAAACTATTTTAATTGCGGTCGTTCTAAGGGACATAATATTATAATAAATCCCTAGGATCTAAATCTTAATTATGAGACTGGTAGTTGTTCGGGTGATTAACACCCTTTGCAAATTACCGACTACGAATTACCGATGGCCAATGGCTAATTATTGCTCAAAGCTAAAAATAGCTGGACAGCAGTCAACAGCGGTATACCTGACACTCCGCAAAATTAAATGTAGGATTAAGTGTTGCTGTGAATCAGAAAAAAAGATGAACTTATCCACTATTTGGCGAAAACTCCGCAGCCAGCAAGCCTTGTGCTTTGCTGCACTCCTGGCAGGTTGCCTGGTATTTATCGGTTGTTCCCCCGCCCAGTCAGCGGCTGGCAATTCAGTCGATCCCAAGTTGAAAGAGCAAGTCTTGCAGATTATCCGGGAAAACCCGCAAGCAATTTTAGAGTCGGTACAAGCGTACCAGCAACAGCAGCAGCAGTCTCTCAAAGCAGCGCAGCAGTCATTTTTGCAGGAGATGAAAACTAATCCCAAATCTTCGATCGGGGATTCTCCCAGCACGGGCTCAGCTTCGCAGCAGATTGTACTTTTAGAATTCTCTGACTTTCAATGTCCGTTTTGCGCGCGCGCTTACGATACTGTCAAGCAGTTTATGGCAAAACACCAGGACAAAGTTACTTTAGCTTACAAGCATTTTCCCTTGACTTCAATTCACCCTCAAGCGCTGCCAGCAGCTAAAGCAGCTTGGGCGGCTGGGCAGCAGGGCAAATTCTGGGAATATTACAGCGCTTTGTTTGAAGGGCAGAAAGAGTTAGGCGAACCATTGTACGGCTCGATCGCCCAAAAGCTCAATCTCAAATTAGATAAATTTAACACCGATCGCAACAGCCCCGCTGCTGAAGCCGCCATTGGGAAAGACGTGCAACTCGCTCAACAATTGGGCATTGAAGGCACTCCATTTTTTATTATGAACGGCCAAACTTTCTCCGGGGCGATCGAGCTTTCTGAGATGGAAAGCATTCTCGCCTCTGTCTCCAAATAAGTAATTCATGACTCTTGGAAACTGAGTCTAAAAATTCGTTCCCAGCCTGCTTGGGCTGGGAACGAGAAAAACCAGAAAAACTCGAAAAATCTTTGATTAAACGGCAGCCAACTCTGGAGTCGGGCGCTTGCTGTGGCGGATACCCTCGATCGCCGCTGCGTAATCATTCGCCTTAAACACAGCAGAACCAGCGACGATCGCATTTGCGCCCGCTTCCAGAACCTGCCAAGTATTGTTCCCCTTCAAACCGCCATCCACCTCAATCCAAGGATCGAGGCCCTTGTCGTCGCACATTTTACGCAACTGGCGAATTTTCGGCAAAACAGCCGGGATAAAACTTTGACCACCGAAGCCGGGATTGACGCTCATAATCAGCACCAAATCGCAAAGTTCCAGCACGTACTCGATCAACTCCAGCGGCGTCGAAGGATTCAGAACCACACCAGCCATTTTGCCCAATTCCCGAATTTGGCCGAGGGTTCGGTGCAAGTGAGGTGAAGCATTATGCTCGGCGTGAACCGAAATAATGTCAGCACCAGCCTTAGCGAAGTCCTCGACGTACTTCTCCGGCTCCACAATCATCAAGTGGACATCGATCACCTTGGTAGTAACGGGGCGAATTGCCTCAACAATCAGCGGCCCGATAGTAATATTAGGAACAAAGCGACCGTCCATCACATCTACGTGAATCCAGTCAGCCCCAGCTCGATCAACAGCCTGAATCTCTTCTCCGAGACGGCTAAAATCGGCTGATAATATGGATGGAGCAATAACAATCGGTTTTTGGGATTGGGTCATGGCTTTCGTGGGTTCTCCTGTCTCCTGTGCTGTATCCAGTTTATCAAAATACGGGTCTCCGGGCCGAAAAGTTGCCCACGCTTGATCACCAGATCGGGAGCGCCGAAAAATTTGGCCTCTGACAGACAAGTTTTGCGATCGCCCCAGCCCTGGTCTCGGAATTTTGGTTTAGGATATAAATTTTACCTCTAACAAATAACTTGTGTGCAAAATCTGACCTTCTGCAAATTTTGAGTAGCGAATTATGAAAAAAACAGATCCCTTAGAAAATCCTGAACTCGATCGTGCAAGTCTGTTTGTATTAATGATCCCAGTCATCGGCTTTTTCCCCGCCCTGTGGACTCTTTACCGCCGTCAGGGCAGCCCCGAACGCAAAGCCGTCAGCCGCTTAGCAATTGCCCTTGCTTTTAGTTGGCTCTTAGGACATATTCTTTTAGAAGCTGGAGCGATTTCTGCGGAATCTCCGACACTTCCCATGTTATTAATGAGTAGCCTGCTAACAACCAGCTATTTCATCGTTGCTCTGGGACTGATGGTTCGCCTCTGGAAGCGTCAACCGCTATGGTTGCCCGGAATTAGCCGCGTAGCCGAGCAAGTGGTGGGCAAACATTTATCATAATTTAGGGTTCTTTTAAGCCCCTACAGTATTGATTGATTGCGTCTTCAGCTTGATACTACATATTGCCATTATCTTTTTTTATTTTTGTTGTGTGTGAGGAAGCCAGTGCCAGCTCAAAAAATTCCTAATCAAGACCCTATCCAACAATCAACTGCTCAACCTTCACCCAAAAAATCTTCCCAGCCCCATCGAGGCCGCTGGCTGGGTTTTGGTTTTGGTTTGGCTGGAGTAGCCATGCTCTCAGCCACAGCCGGAGCGTTGCTAGCCGTGTCCCTTTCCACAACGCCGCTTCAGCAACAAAAGTTGAGTCCTGAAGAAGCAGCAGTATTTTCTCAAGGCGACATGGCAAAGCTCAACATGAAGATGCCGGAGCTGACTCGCCCAGTTAATATTTTAGTTTTAGGACTTAAGGTTCTGAGTTCAGACATCGACGGCCATGCCGATAAGGAGCAGGGATACGAGGTGTGGCAGAACTCTTTCAAGGGGTTAACCGATACCATGCTGTTGGTTAGATTTGACCCTCAAAATAAAAAGTTAAGCGTGCTTTCCATTCCGCGAGATACCCGCACCTATGTTGAAGGTAGGGGCGAGGTGAAAATCAACGAAGCTAATTACTACGGGGGCCCAGCTTCGTCAGCGAAGGCAGTCAGCGGACTCTTGGGTGGCGTGGGAATTGACCGCTATGTCACAGTCAATATTCAAGGCATAAAAAGCTTGGTCGATGCACTTGGTGGCATTACTATCAATGTCCCTAAAGACATGAAGTATACCGATGAAAGCCAGCATCTATATATAAATTTAAAGGCTGGCAAGCAGAAACTCACCGGCCAACAAATCGTGCAATACTTGCTTTATCGGCACGACGATTTGGGCGATATTGGGCGGGTGCAGCGCCAGCAATTGTTGATGCGGGCTTTTGTGGAACAGGAAGTTAATGTAGGTTTGCTGTCTCGCTTGCCGAAGATTTTGTCGGTGATTCAGTCTCACCTTGACACCAATTTGAGTATAGAAGAATTGGTCGCTTTAGCTGGTTTTGCTACTCACACCGATCGCGATAGCGTGCAGATGTTGATGGTTCCCGGCAAGTTCAGCGATGCCAAAGATTATAAGGCGAGTTTTTGGTTGCCAGACCAATATGGCATCGAAACTATGGTGGCGGAACATTTTGACTTCGGCCAGAATAGTTGGACAATTGAGAATGCTGATGCGACTTTTCTGAAGGTGGCGATTCAAGATAGTACCGGAGATCAAGCTGCTGTTGAAGCTTTTGTCAATAATTTGACTCAAGCGGGTTATCGGAATGTTCAGGTTTATAAAGCTTGGCCCGAACCGCTGGAGGTAACAACTCTAGTGGCTCAAGACGGCGATGTTAAAGGTGCTCAAGCAATTCGCCAGTTTTTGGGTTTTGGGGATGTGCTGGTTGAGAGTACGGGTGCTTTGCAGTCAGATGTGACAATCAGATTGGGCAAGGATTGGTTGGAGAAAAAGGCTCAGTCCGGCGGGGCGGCTAAGTCTTTTTAAACTGGATTTTAACAGGGGTATTTGTAGGGACACAGCAATGCTGTGTCCTCTTCTTTTGTGTGGGTAGAGAAGGAGGCGATCGCTTTTTTGTCGATTTACTGATACTATATTTTTTGGTGATGATGAATCACGATCGCAATACCAATACTTCCCTCCGCAATCACAAGTGAAACAATAATCAACAAGGGAAAGCTTAAGATATTTTATAAAGGTAGGGTTGATGAACAAGGGTGCTAAAATAGACCGACAGCGCGAACATCAGGCAAATGAACGCACCTTTCTTGCATGGTTACGAACTTCACTGGCTTTAATTGGTTTTGGGTTTGCGATCGCTCGGTTTAGTTTATTTCTCCGTCAATTTCAAGCTACAGTGACTCAGCAACAAGTTTCCTCCCCTCCCTTCTTCAACTCAGAAACTTTAGGGCTGAGTCTGGTCATTTTGGGAATTGCGGTCATTGCCTTAGCAGCGTGGCGCTATAATCGAGTTTTCTGGCAAATTGAGCGAGGTGATTATCGCCCAAATCGTGTGCTAGTTTGGATTCTGACTGGACTTGTGATGATTTTAGGAACATTAAGCATTCCGTTGTTGCTCTGGAGAGATCGCGGAAATATAGCTCCCACTTCAACTCCTAAAAATTCTCAATTCTAAGTTAATCCGAGCGCTTAGCTAAAGTGAAAATAACCCCAACCAGATCAATAAGATTTTGTGCATCAACATTGTCTATGGTGTTCGAGAGATGGGAAGAGGGTTCGATGGGGAGAGCATTTGACGATGTTCGCTCGGGTCATCAAAATATACAATTTAAATGCAGTACAAGTTACAAGCGGAACCAAGTCAAATGAAGCCACCGCACCCACAACCAACCTAAAAAACTCCCCACAAAATAAGAGATAAAATCTGACCAACTAAAGTGATTTCCCAAAATCAGCCTTCCGGGTAAAGTAGCTCGCATTGCTTGTAAAAACGGAGGTGTCCACAGTTGGAGAAACTCTACTCCGCAGGTAGCTAGACACACAGCTACAGCCGCCCTAATTTGCGAAAATCGCGGCAATATCAGAACTACCAGCAAAATCCAAAATACCTCATAAGCTATGCTCCCAAAAGAGTCGTTGAACCATTCGGGTGCAGGGCCGCGAGAAAATCTCACCACATAACCTAAAGGGATAATCACGATTATACTGATGAGCAGGGCTATGCGATATTTTACAAAACGGCGATCGGGAGAAATTGGGGAATTCATTAACTTTGAGACAGGTTCTTTCGTTAACTTTAACGCTTTTGCTGTAGTATGGGTTCAACTCCCCCAACAGTGACATGAGATGAATGATTACATCGATCTTTACTGCGAACGTACCATGCCTGGTTTATGGAGTGAACCACTAAATGCTGTATCTAATATTTCTTTCCTCATTGCAGCATGGGCTATTTTTCAATTGGCTCGGCGACAGCAAAAAGTACCCAAGGGTATTTGGATATTGATTAGTTTAGCCACCAGTATAGGTATTGGAAGTGCGCTATTTCATACATTGGCGACACAATGGGCAAGATTACTAGATGTGATTCCTATTATGCTGTTTCAGCTTGGGTTTTTATGGCTCTATAGCCGTCAAGTAGTTAGGATGAGATATGGATATGCAGGAGGATTGCTCGTAGGATTTTTCTTTGCCAGCAACTTCAGCAATCAATTTACAAATGTTCTCAACGGTTCTCTTTCTTATGCTCATGCATTTTTAGTGTTAAGCTGTTGCACATTTAAACTGTGATACACGCATTGCCCTTATTTTTGATTTTACGACCCCACTTAATTATTAA
>NZ_JAUBPS010000071.1:0-30104 GCF_036700865.1 Microcoleus sp. S13C4 | reverse complement strand
GGTTTTTAGCTGGCATTTTTGTAGAGATTGACTAAACTCATTTTTTATTATACCCTATTTAAAGGTACAACAGCTTAGCCAGCGGAAAAATATTAGGAAAAAAATCTTTTTCAAAAGTGATGTCAATGTCCTTTAAACCGCGAAAATCAGGAACTTGAACTCGTAGCAAGTGCATAATAAACTCCTGGTGTTGGTTTTCATTTTTTATTTAAACCCTGAGCTACAATCATTTTAGATTATAACTCACATCTTTTACTATTTTCATGAACAGGCTTTCCGGCCTGTTCCACAACATATTAAATTAATGCTTTTTCGCTGAATCCGGCAGTCCGCCAGGGGTTGAAACCTCTGTCTCAAAGCTAAAGTCCTCTGAAGAGGACTGAAGAACTCATTAGTCCTCTTCAGAAGACTTTAGCTATTAGCTAGGGAATTCATTCCCTGGCGGGCTGGGGGCCTTTCCGTTTAAGCAGGAGATGAGATTAAACCTTAAACTTCTCCACAATCCGTCTCATCGCTTCCTCCACATTCTCCCGACTATTAAACGCCGAAATGCGGAAATAACCCTCGCCCGCCGCACCAAAACCAGAACCGGGAGTTCCCACCACATTGCAAGTTTCCAGCAACTTCTGAAAGAAATCCCAACTCGACAAACCGTGAGGCGTTTTTACCCACACATAAGGTGCATTTTCGCCTCCAAAAACCTGGATTCCCGCCGCTGTCAATTTCTCGCGAATAATCGCAGCATTTTCCATGTAAAAATTGACTAATGCCTGAATCTGTGCCTTGCCAGCCTCAGAATAAACCGCCTCAGCACCGCGCTGCACGATGTAAGAAACTCCGTTAAACTTAGTAGATTGGCGGCGGTTCCACAGCTTCCAAATTTCGACATCGGAACCATCTGCTGCTTTTCCAGTCAAAGTCTTCGGTACAACTGTTAACGCACAGCGAGTACCCGTAAAACCAGCATTTTTGGAAAAAGAACGAAATTCGATCGCACAATCCCGCGCCCCTTCAATTTCGTAGATAGAATGCGGTAAACTCGGATCGGTAATATAGGCTTCGTAAGCCGCATCGAAGAAAATAATCGAACCGTTAGCTTTAGCATAATTTACCCAAGCTTGCAAGTGTTCCTTCGTTGCAGTTGCCCCCGTCGGGTTATTCGGGAAACACAAGTAAATTAAATCGACTTTTTTGTCAGTGGGAATTTCCGCAGTAAAATTGTTTTCCGCTGTAATTGGCAGGTAAACTAAACCTCCGTATTCGCCATTTTCGTTCGCATCTCCCGTGTGTCCAGCCATCACGTTAGTGTCTACATACACCGGATAAACTGGATCGGTAACTGCGATCGTGTTATTGTTGCCAAAGATATCGAGAATATTGCCACAATCGCACTTAGAACCATCAGATATAAAGATTTCCGAAGCATCAACATCGCATCCCCGCGACTTGAAATCGTGCTCGGCAATTTTCTCCCGCAGCCACTCATAACCTTGTTCCGGGCCGTATCCTTTAAAGGTATCCCGCGAGCCCATGTCTTCCACCGCCTTCACCATCGCTTGGCGACAAGCTTCCGGTAGCGGTTCAGTCACGTCGCCAATCCCCAGCCGAATGATGGGCGCTTCGGGATTCGCCTCTGCAAAGGCTTTCACCCTGCGCCCAATCTCGGGAAACAGGTAGCCAGCTTTGAGTTTGAGGTAGTTGTCGTTGATAGTTGCCATAGTTCGATCGCTAGAAATGTCGTAGAATAGCTTACTCCCAATTGTCTCTCTCAAGCAGCAGCAAGTTCGGCAACCAGCAGTGTACGGGATTTAACGGATGTAACAGATGGATTTTCAGTCAAGACAAAGATTTTCCCCACTCGAACACTCGAACACTCCGCCAATCCGCCATTACAGGCAATCTGCGTACTTGCTCAACAGCCATTGACCAAAAAATCAAATCTGCTTGTATAATCAAAATAGTGTGCAGCGCAGAAACAATTATGGACGAGATCGAGTACGCCAAACTCTATCAGGAACTGGCGGCAATTCTGGATGAGTTTAATTTGGGTTGGGTAGTTCAACAAGTAGCCGATACTGTAGAGATAGGTAAAGTAATAGAAGAGCGATCGCTCAAAAGAAAAACACCCCTGCTGAAGATAGAAGATTATACCGCAAAAGAACAACTTTTGCTATTAATTGATGCTGTCGAACAAGCGACTGTGAACACTTCCGAAATGGAAGACGAAATTGCTTATTTCTTGAAAGTAGAATCAGAAACCTCTCCCCTCGGCACAAAAATTACCTTTGCGAATTCAGGTGCAGAAACTGCCAAAACAATCGAGTTTACCTCCAGCGTCACAGCCCCCCGTCACAAACAGGCGATCGCCCTCAAGCACTTGCTGGAAAAACTGCCATCCGGGCCCAGCAACTACGCCATCAATTCCGAAATTAAAAGCAAATTAAAAAGCTCGATCGATCCCGAATTTAACACAGCGGCAGAACAATCCAGAATTTTTGACACTTACCTCTTCACTATTCTGCTAAAAGCAGTTGCTAATGAAGGCGGTACTATTTATTACAACAATGTTTTAGACGACGAAACACCGAAATATTTAACATTTAGAAAAACGGCGGGAAAAATCCACGGAAGTGCACATCCCTATACTCATGCTGTTGTGGAATTTCCCGACAAACCAGCCCTGGAAGTTCACCTAGGAGTAAAAGTGCAAGGTAGAGCCGGAGTTTTGCACAACTGTAACGTTTTAATTTTGTACCAAAAAGAAGCGACTATCTGCCGCTTGCTCAACCGCGAACCCCGCCACTCGCAGGTAATTTTAGCAGTAAAATCTGAACACAGCACCTCGGAACTAAAACTAGAAATGGCTGGTGCTTTTATCGGATTAGCGTCAGACATTCGCTACGAAGGCGGCAGCTATTTCATTTCTAACAGTTACTCCCAACCCATAGCGAAACTGCTAACTACTGCTCGCAAAAAATGGGAACTCAACATTTTTCCTAGATCCACAAACGATGTCCACCGCCTGATGTACTCGTTTCAAACTATCTTTAAAGACTTTAAGGCCAGAAACTGATTCAGTTAATACCATTTCACAAAAGTCTTGCCACATTTTTTGTGTGGGGTTTCCTTCCACAGACTTATATCAAATCCGGTAGCATCGTTCTGGTAAAGTCTCCTGCAATCTGCCACCACATATAAGCACAATTTTCTGTTTTTCGGCTCACAGTCAACAGCCAACAGCCAAAAGTCAACAGTCAACAGTCAACTTTCCTAGATTTGCCCGGTTAAGTGTATCTGCTAATGTATCTGTTACATGAGCCAAGAAAATAATCTATCATGTTGCGAGCACCAGAACCTTACGAATAATGTTTAAGAAAGATAAATCTTCCCTGCTGTTTACGATCGGAGCCGCCACACTTCTGATCGGTTTAGGCTTTGTCACCTACTACCTCGTCCTCTCCCGTCGGCCCGCCAAAGATTTGCCGGCGGGGGCAACCGTTGTCCCCCAAGATACGATGATGGCGCTATCCATCAGTACCGATGAATCGCAGTGGAATAGACTGCGAGAGTTTGGCACGCCGGAGTCAAAAGCTTCGTTTGAGAGGTTTTTAAGCGAAATGCGCGATCGCCTCCTCACCAGCAACGGCTACGTCTACCAGCAAGACATTCAACCGTGGGTGGGTAACACAGCAATGGTAGCCTTTCTCCGCAACAAAATAGCTATACCAGCCCCCCCGCCCGCACCCAACGCGCCACCATCTCCGCCAATTCAACAGTCAGTGGCAATTATCCTGCCAATTGCCAACCCGATCAAAGCCAAAGAATTATTAACAAAACCCAGGCCCCTCAGCCAAGGAAAAATAGTTGAGCGTAATTATAAAGGCGTGCAAGTCACAGAAACTCAAGGCGTACCCGATCGCAATTTCTCAGTCGCGGTACTCGGCACCAACTATCTAGCAGTCACCACAGATCCTAGCGCTACAGACAGAATAATCGACACCTACAAAGGCGAACCTTCCCTAGCCAAAACCCCTGGCTATGCAGACGCCATAGACAAAATAAAAAGTCCGGGCGCCTTCGGTCAAATCTACGTCAATATGCCCGTTGCCGCCGCCTATGCCGCCGCCAACTCAGCCCGTGAGATTTCCCCAGAAAACCTCGAAAAATTGCAACAAAATCAGGGATTTGCCACCACAGCGACGCTGGAAGCAGAAGGAATTGGATTCAAATCAATCTCTTGGTTAAAACCAGATTCTACCAGAAGGATAGCAGTAGAAAACAATGCTCTAAAAATGGTTAACCGCCTGCCAAGCAATACAATAATGATGGTATCTGGTGGCAACTTGCAGCGTTTGTGGCAAGACTACGTATTGGGCGCCGAAGCCAACCCGATTTCCCCGATTAATCCCCAAGTTTTACGCACAGGTTTAAAATCCACTACCGGCATGGATTTAGATAAAGACTTGATGGACTGGATGGCGGGAGAATTTTCTCTATCATTAATACCAGCCGCCACGCAGAATCCCAAAGACAAATTTGCTGCCGGATTTGTATTTATGGTGGAAACAAACAACCGGGGCGCAGCCAACAAAGCCCTGAAACAGCTTGATGAAACCATGAAAACTAAAGGGTTTAGAGTTGAAGAAATTCAAGTCGGCGGCAAACCTGCAATAAAATGGACATCGCCGTTTGGAGGGATTACGGTAACTCGCGGTTGGATGAACGATGTAGCGTTTATGACAGTAGGAGCTCCAGTGGTTGATGCGATCGTTCCGGCACCGAAAAGTCCGCTTTTAAGCAGCGAACTGTTCCAGAAAACAGTACGATCGGAACTTAAACCCCACAACGGCAATTTCTTCATCGACACCGAGAGTGCGTTTAACCCGAAAAACCTAGCTTTGCCGGAGTTTCCTCCCAACCAAAAAATGTGGATAGACGCCACGCGGTCGATCGGCGTTACAGCGGCCGTCATTGGCGATCGTACCACCCGTTATGACGCTTTTGTCGGTCTCAAAAAATCCACCCAATCCACTCCTTCTGCAAATCCTTCACGCAGTCTTGCTTCACCGAGCCCTGCTTCACCGCGCCCTGCTTCACCCAGTCCCTCGCCCACTGTCCAAACTTCTCCCAACTAACTCTTAAATCCTTCCACAAATCCGCCTGAACACCCCATTAAACAGCAACAGGGCGACAGATTAAAACCGAAAGGCAGCCGCCAGAATGAACAAGGAAGAAGCAAGGACAGGACTTACGGATACAGACTAAAGAAACCGGGTTTTTTTATCGTTTCTGCAGGCTGCAACGAATTATTTTCGTTAACAAACCCGGTTTCTATCCAGCCTTGTGTCCATGACTACCAAAGAAACCTAGTTTTTTAAGCCTTGGACTGCAACTAAGTGTTTTCGTAAAAAAAACTGGGTTTCTGCGTCCAGGAATGAAGAGGCAATCGACCGTTTCTGACGCACCCTACACTTTATGTACCCGTTGCGTCCAGGACTTCTTATTTTTGTCAGAATTTTAAGGGCCGGCAATTGTAGATCCGGCTTTTTTTCTTCTTTATAAAAGGAAAAGAAAATTTTTTTACGTGGATTTTTCCCGGTCAGTTATGGGCGCAAAAGCCGATTTTTTAAACGGCCATACTTCCTTCAAACTCTCACTAATGTAAAAAAAACGGTTTCTAGGGGTCGGAGTGCGTCTAGGAAAGCCAGTTTTTTTATATGTCATCCGGAAGATACAGATTCTAGGCATTGCGAGTTATACTTACATTGTGCAGAAGATACGCTCGGGGAATTGCAAATGCAGAGGAAAATTTTACAGGGAAATTTTCCTCATTGAGTCGGGAAAGTGAGTCTGGAACGCACTTGCAGTCCGAAACCCGGTAGCTTCATAAATATACAGTCTTTAACTCCCCATTGTCAGACAAACTAGGTTTGTTTACCTAATTTTTCTGTATATATTTTACCCATTAAAAATCTATGAAAACCGCCCAAAATATTCAAATAAAGGCTAAATTGCTGTCCAAAAAAAGAATAAGCAAACTGGCACTTTCTCTGCCAATCATCTTAATAAATCTTTACTTTTTGCAAGCAAAAGCCAAAGGTCAAACCATTGTTCCAGCGGCAGAGGGAACGAACACAACAGTCACTCCCGCAGCGCAAAACGGAACTCCTGGGCAGCCAACTCGCTTCGATATTCAAGGCGGACAATTATCGAGCGATAAACAAAATCTATTCCACAGCTTTAAAGAATTCGGATTGTCGGAAAATCAGATTGCCAACTTTATATCAAACCCCAACATTCGCAACATTTTAGCGGGCATAGGTGGCGGTAAACCCTCGATTATTAACGGCTTAATTCAAGTAACCGGCGGCAATTCTAACTTGTTTCTGATGAATCCATCCGGCATCATATTTGGCAACAGTGCCCGCTTAAACGTGCCTGCTTCTTTCACAGCAACCACCGCCACCGCTATTGGATTTGGTTCAAACTCGTTTAACGCTGTCGGTAGTAGCACTTACACATCTCTCACAGGCGCGCCCAATTCCTTTACTTTTGGGGCAGATCAAGCCGGGGCAATTATCAGCACGGCAGACTTAGCAGTTAAGTCAGGGCAGAACTTAACCTTGCTCGGCGGCACCGTTGTCAGCACCGGCAGCGTTTCGGCCCCAGGCGGTCAAATTACCGTAGCATCAGTCTCCGGGACAAATTTAGTGCAGATCCGCCAGCGAGGCAATTTGCTGAGTTTGGAAATCGAGCCGCCCTCAGCGACCAGCAGCACTCGAACATCCAGCGCGACAGCTTCGACATTGCCGATCGCATCCTTGCCCGAACTGCTTACAGGCATTGGTGAAAAAAACGCTACAGGGCTCAGCGTCAATGCCAGCGGTCAAGTGGTACTCACAGCGTCTAACCGAGTAGTAGCTGCGGGGGACGTTGCGCTAAAAGATGCAAACGCTCAGGCGATCGCCATTCAAGCAGCCAACACCATTGCAGCCAGCGGAAACCTGACAAGTTCTCAAGGCGGCGCGATCGCCCTAGAAGCTAGTGGCGACATTCGCACTGTTGATCTCGACTCCCACTCCGACACCACCGCAGGCGGCAATATCACCGTCACCAGCCGTACAGGAAAAGTAGAAACAGGCAATATCAACGCAAGCTCGATCGACAAAAACAGCAACGCCGGAGACGTTAGTATTGCAGCACCCTCAAGCAGCATTCAAACAGGGTTCATTGACGCCAACTCCGAAGAAAAAAAAGGCGGCCAAGTTACCCTTAACGGCCGCAACGACATCGAAGTAACCCGTATCAACACCGAAGGCCGAACAGCCGGAGGAGATATTGACATTACAGCCGGCCGTTATTTCCGAGCTACAGGCACTTTCACAAACGATAACAACTGCTTGTCGCAAGCTTGCAGCATTTCCGCATCCACGACTGGTAGTGCGAATGGTGGAGATATCACCATTCGCCACGGTGGCAAAGCCTCGAACACTCCTTTCGCCGTCGGGCCCGACTATAACAAACTCAACGGTACTGCTGGCAGCATTGCCACTGGGGGTCCAAAGAAGGAAAATGTTATTACACAGGGAAGTTATTTCAGCCCCAACCCTCAGATAGTACAGCCGACGCAAATTAACATTACGGCTTCTTCAGTATCGCCAACTCCGACACCAACTCCCGCGCCGACACCCGCGCCGACACCAGCACCGACACCAGCACCGACACCAGCACCGACACCCGCGCCGACACCAGCACCGACACCAGCGCCAGCACCCGCACCCGCACCGACACCAGCGCCCGCACCCGCACCCGCACCCGCACCCGCACCCGCACCCGCACCCGCACCCGCACCCGCACCCGCACCAGCGCCGACACCAGCGCCGACACCCGCACCCGCACCCGCAGCAGCGCCTGCACCATCACCTATATTTGCACCTGTACCCCCGCCGACGCCCGAACCAACTCAAACACCCGCACCAGTACCAGCACCAGCACCAGCACCAACACCAGTACCAACACCAGCACCAGCACCGGCGCCTGCACCTGCACCTGCACCTGTACCTATATTTGCACCTGTACCCCCGCCGACGCCGGAACCAGCACCAGCACCCGCTCCGACACCGACACCGGAACCAGCACCAGCACCCGCACCAGCACCTTTACAAACACTAACGCCGGAACCAGCGCCCGCACCAGCGCCGGCACCAGCACCAGCCCCAGCACCAGCACCAGCGGCAGTGGCAGCGCCCGCACCAGCACCAGCGGCAGTGGCAGCGCCCGCACCAGCACCAGCGCCGACACCAGCACCAGCGCCCGCACCAGCGCCCGCACCAGCGGCAGTGGCAGCGCCCGCACCAGCGCCGACGCCAGCGCCTGTAGCCAATTTGCCGATCGCACCGACAATTACTCCCAATCCAGCGCCGATATCCAATTTGCCGATCGCACCGACAATTACTCCAAATCCAGGGCCGATATCCAATTTGCCGATCGCACCGACAATTACTCCAAATCCAGCGCCGATATCCAATTTGCAGCCGATCGCACCAACAATTACTCCAAATCCAGCACCGGTATCAAATTTGCAGCCCATCTCACCGACAATTACTCCAAATCCAGCGCCGATATCCAATTTGCAGCCGATCTCACCGACAATTACTCCAAATCCAGCACCGGTATCAAATTTGCAGCCGATCTCACCGACAATTACTCCAAATCCAGCACCGGTATCAAATTTGCAGCCGATCTCACCGACAATTACTCCAAATCTAGCGGTTGCGCCTGCTGCTGCTGCGATAAATCTCGCACCGATACCGACACAGGTGCTCGCAGCCAACCAGCCGCCCAGCACAAATCGTTTATTTTCCCCCAGCTTGCAACAGCAAAACCAGATATCTAATTCCTTGCAACAGCGCAATTCACCTCCCGCGTCTCCGAATCTTGAGGCTTCCAAGTTGCCCACCAACCTCGGCGCCGTTATTTTTCCCGTAGAGGAGAGATTCACCAGGGAGTTTGCCGATTACCTAAATTTGCCATCAACAAATGCGATCGCCACCCTAGAAGATGCCCAAAATACCCTTCGCGGTGTCCAACAAGCCACAGGCATCAAACCAGCTCTCATTTATATCAGCTTTGTACCCAGGGGTTCTACAGTCGATCAACCTTACAGCAGTTCGTCCATCTTGCGCGTAGAACAGCAAATTCAAGCCTCTGACGAACTGGAAATGATGGTGATCACCCCGGAAGGTGCGCCCGTTCGCCAGCGCATCCCTGGAACCTCTCGCGCCCAGGTAATGGAAGCTGTTCGGAAATTTCGCGATGAACTGACTAATCCGGTAAAGCGCAACACTAAAAGTTATTTGCCCTTAGCTCAGCAACTCTACCAGTGGATGGTAGCGCCGCTGGAAGCAGAACTGCAAGCCAAAGGCATTGAGAATTTATCTTTTATCTCAGATATGGGGTTGCGATCGATACCGATGGGCGCCCTGCACGACGGCAAAGGCTTTCTGGTAGAGCGTTACAGTGTTGGCTCAATGCCGAGTCTGAGTTTGACAGATACCAGCCCCGCCAATTTCAAAAATACCCAAGTTCTGGCCATGGGGGCGTCGCAATTTACCGATATGAGTCCTTTACCTGCGGTGGAAATAGAAGTATCGACAATCACGCCGCAGCAGTGGCCGGGTAAGTCTTTCTTGAATGAAGCTTTCACCCTGGCTAATTTGAAATCGCAGCGCCAGCAGCAGCCTTTTGGGATGATTCACTTGGCTACTCACGCCGAATTTCGATCGGGAGCTCCTAGCGAATCCTTTATTCAGTTGTGGGATACTAAACTGCGTTTGGATCAGTTGCGGCAAATGGGATGGCACAACCCGCAAGTTGAAATGTTAGTTCTGAGCGCTTGCAGGACTGCTGTGGGCGATCGAGAGGCCGAGTTAGGCTTCGGCGGGTTAGCCGTGCAAGCCGGGGTTAAATCGGCTATGGCGACTCTCTGGTATGTCAGCGACGAGGGCAGTTTGGGATTGATGGCGGAGTTTTACGGGCAGTTAAAAACTGCTCCGATTAAAGCAGAAGCACTGCGGCAAGCGCAATTAGCGATGTTGCGCCAAGAGGTGCGAATTGAAGGGGGGATGCTGCACACTTCTGTCGGCAATCTGCCGTTACCCCCGGAATTGGCAAACACGACGAGTCAGAATTTCTCTCATCCTTATTATTGGTCTGCTTTTAGAATGATTGGCAATCCTTGGTGAGTCGATCGCCCGCCCGTACCTCAACAACCGCCAAAAACTCATAATTGCCACAAAAATTCAAAATCCCAAACCCAAAACTGCCCAACCCCAGTACGATCGATCTAGTTAGCAAAAATAAGTAAAAACATTACCGGAGTAATTTTTATGGATCTGGTCGTACTCCAGAACTGGCTGGACAACATCTCCTTTGCCGTTTTGTTCTCCACAATGCTCATTTACTGGGTTGGCGCAGCTTTCCCCGGCATTCCCTACCTGTCAGCCCTCGGCACCGCAGGAATGGCAGTCGCCAACCTCTCCATCGCCGCTTTACTCGGTTCTCGATGGATAGAAGCCGGCTACTTCCCCTTAAGCAATCTCTACGAATCACTATTTTTCCTCGTGTGGGGAATCACCGCCATCCACCTAGTCGCGGAAAACATGAGCCGTTCCCGCTTAGTAGGAGTAGCCACATCCCCCGTAGCAATGGCAATATCGGCCTTTGCAGCCCTGACTCTGCCGGCAACCATGCAATCTGCAGAGCCCCTAGTACCCGCCCTCAAATCAAACTGGCTGATGATGCACGTTAGCGTCATGATGCTTAGTTACTCAACTTTAATGGTTGGAGCACTACTGGCGATCGCCTTTTTAATCGTCACCCGCGGCCAAAAAATCGAACTCACCGGTAGTTCCTTCGGCACCAACAGCAACCGCAACAGCAAATACCGCCTCCAACGCCCTCAAAACCCCGAACCTCAAATTGCAGAAACCAGCGCCGACAGCCCATTAGTTTTCAGCGAACCCTCTTTCCACTCCAACAATAATGGTTTGGGCACCACCGCACTCCTCGAATTAGCCACAGTTCAAACCCCATCAACCGCCCCAACTCAGACCGCAGAACTTCTCTCGCCCCAGCGATTGAATCTAGCAGAAACTCTGGATAACATTAGCTATCGCATCATCGGTTTAGGATTCCCCTTACTGACAGTTGGCATTATTGCCGGTGCGGTTTGGGCTAACGAAGCTTGGGGATCTTACTGGAGTTGGGACCCCAAAGAAACTTGGGCGCTAATTACTTGGTTGGTGTTTGCTGCCTACCTGCACGCCCGCATTACTCGTGGCTGGCAGGGAAGACGCCCAGCAATTTTAGCAGCCACAGGTTTTGTGGTAGTTTGGATTTGCTATCTAGGCGTTAATCTGTTAGGCAAAGGTTTACATTCGTACGGTTGGTTTTTCTAATTCCTGATCCACCAATCAGCCCAAGAAGAACAGGATAAGTCAAAGAATCGGGATTAATATCATCTCCGGTTGTAGGGTGGGCAATTCCCACCTTACTCAACCAGCGAGATAATAATAACTCCCTCTTCCTTCTTCCCTTTTTTTACCTACTCGCGAAGTCAAAGGGCATTCTTCCTTCTTCCTTCTTCCCTCTTCCTTCTTCCCTCTTCCTTCTTCATTCATTAAAATAAGGACAATTGATATGGACGAATCTCCAATAATTCCCCAAGAAGACGATGTTTTGTCTGCCCCTACTAGCGCTTTGATGTATCAATGTACATTCAAAGTCAGCGAATTTATGGCCATTATGCAGTCAAAATTGGTAGACGAAAAATTATTCTCAGACGGTCTCGATTGCGATCTATTAAGTGCTGGCAAAGACTGGAGAAAGGGAAAACTTAGGATGCGTCTGGAGTTTATTCCGCTCGAACCTGAAATCAAAGAACAAAAAGCCCTTCCTGCCGCTGCCGAAATATCAGACACCGTGCAAAACTACGCTGTAGATAGCTCAAATCAAACCGCTATAGATGAGCCATTAAATCAACGTGACTCAACAGAAATAAATAATCATTTTCCTATCTCTAGGTATCCAGACCGCGACCCCCAAAGTATAGGAATGTGGAGCTAGGAAGGCAAAGACTGAGAGATTGGGAGAGGGGGATGATTCCCCTTCTTTGCTCAAAATCCATCGGTTAAATCCCGGACACTGCTCGTTTTCTAGCTTCCTTATTTTTACTTAATGAAAAACTGCTCTCATGGCTGAATCTTCCAATTGGACGCACCTGCACGCTCAAGTTCACAGGACGCTGCTGTACCGACAAATATTGCCATCAAATCAGCGCTTGCTAGTAGCAGTATCCGGCGGACAAGATTCTCTGTGTTTAATTAAATTACTGCTAGATTTGCAGCCAAAATGGGGGTGGAACCTAGCGATTGTTCACTGCGATCATCGTTGGCGTTCTGACTCGCAAGCGTCGGCAAACCATGTAGAACAATTAGCTAGAAACTGGGGAATATCCTACTATTTGCAAACAGCGTCGGATATCTCCAAAACAGAAGCAGCCGCTAGACAGTGGCGATATCAAGCTTTAACCGAAATTGCGATCGCCCACAACTACCCCTACATTGTTACAGGCCACACAGCCAGCGATCGCGCCGAAACACTACTCTACAACCTGATTCGCGGCAGTGGCGCCGACGGACTTTCCGCCCTCACCTGGACACGGCCTCTCGCCGATTTTCGATTGCCGATTTTAGATTTTAGATTGGGGAATCCCGGCGAAAATCCCAACTCCCAAATATCTGCCGATTTTAGATTGGAAAATCAGGATGAAAATTCCCAATTGAAAATCCAAAATCTAAAATCTAAAATCTCTTTAGTTCGTCCCTTGCTCGAAATAACTCGATCGCAAACAGGCCAATTTTGTCAAGAGCAAAAACTACCTATTTGGGAAGATTCCACAAATCAAGACTTGCAATACACTCGCAACCGGATTCGAGCGGAATTATTGCCTTATTTGGAAACTCATTTCAACCCAAAAGCCCAACAAGCGCTAGCTCAAACAGCCGAACTCCTCCGCGCCGACGTAGAATATCTCGAACTTGCAGCCAGCGACTTGCTACAGCGAGCAATGTCTCCAATTGCAGATAATCCGCAGGTGAACTTTCAACCTCCCGTCAAGTTAAATCGCCCAATTTTGCGCGAAGCACCCCTGGCATTGCAGCGACGGGCAATGCGCCAACTACTGCAACAAATATTGCCGTCAGCACCAAGCTATGAAAGCGTAGAAAAACTAACGAGCTTAATCGTAGCGCCCAACCGATCGCAAACCGATCCATTTCCTGGAGGAGCGATCGGTCGAGTTGAACACCCTTCCATAATTTTAGATATTAAATTTTAAGCTGTTATCAAACCCGAAAGGACTTGCTGCAAATCAGAAACTACCCGATTTTGCTCCTCTCCAGTCTCCTGCACGCGATCGAGTTCCCCCCCCACCGCTTCCAGCTTTTGCCGCAGCCCCTTCAAATTGTCCTGCACCGGCTGCAACATTTCTTGATAAACATTCACCCGACCCCAGAGTTCCGCCACTGCACCTTTCTGGTTGAACAAATTCTGCTCCAACTGCTTGAGTTCGTAGCGTTTCGCCTCACTTTCCCCATTTTGGCGGTTGACATTTGCCTCAATTTGGGATATGGCCTCCCGCACTTGCTGAATTTCGTTTTCCAGTCTTTGCAATTCTTGGCTTTGCTGCTGCCGCTGAGTATTGAGCTGTGCGACGATCGGGCCCAAATCAATATCTCCTCCCTCTTGTTTTGGAGCATTAGCAGTACCCAGCCGTCGCCACAGCACCGCCTGATGCTGCTTCAAAACATCTTCCCGTTCCTGCAACCGGAGGCGCTGTCCCACCAGAGTTTCGTTTAACATCTGGTAACTTTCGAGTTCGTCTGCCATTTCATTTTCCAAAGCCATGCGATCGTACTCGCTAGCAGCTTGAATTTTCCCTTGCAGCTCCTCAATTGTCTCCCGCTGCAGAGTCAACTCCTCCTCTTGATCGTTAACAAAGCGGAACACCTTTTCCAAATCCTGTTGCAGGTGTTGCACCAGCCCCTGCAGCTCCTCAACCGGCATCTTCTCCAGGGCTGAAACATCTACTCTCTGCTCAGTAACCGCACCACCCGAAGCAGATGCGAGCCTGGAAAGTTGTTGGTACAGATCCTCAACAGCCCGTACCTGCAAAGACACCGACTGAGCCTGCTCCTGCTTAGCGCTGAGGGTACTTTGTTGCCCTTTAAGATCCGCCCGAGCTTGCGCCAAAGCATCTTGAGATTGATACCACTCCTGCCAGCGGTTTTGGAGGCTCTGATTTTGTCGATCGACCTCTTCTTGCTGCTGTTGAGCGTTTGCCCGTTTTTGCTCCAACTGCTGCCAGTGCTGATCCAGAATTGCTTGCTGGGCCCCCAGCGCACCAAAAGACTGATTCAGTTGTTCCCGCACCCCTTGGGCCGAAGCAATTGCCCCTCCCAGCTTCTGCATCAACTCCTGAATCCTCTGAGTCTGCTGCTCATCAACCACCGCCCCCTGCGGAACCTGAGACTGCTGCTGGGCCACCCGTTGCTGCTCGCCCCGCAACTGTTCCCAAGCCGTCTCAATTTCCATGCGACTGCGATCAACTTCTTCTCGAAGTCGGTTAGCTTCATCTCGAGTATTTTCAATTTCCGAGCGCTGAGCCTCTAGCCGCTCCAACTCCTCTTCCATTTGAGCCAACTGCTCTTCGCGGGCTTGCATTTCCATTTCCCGGCGATTGAGTTCCTGACTCGAAAACGTCAGAGAAGCCTTCCACTGTTCAATTTCCTCTTCCTTGTCCTTAAACTTGTCCTGCAAGCGCGAGAAATTTTGCAGAATGCTCACCAACTGGCGGGCAGCCTCCTGAATCCGCTGCACTTGCTTGCTAGCGCTCAACTCCACCAGCACCAGCGTGCCGTCGTTAAACTTATTAGCTTCCTCAACTGGGATCGCGTCATCGCCTGGGACGGCGCTCCAATTGTGTTCGCCCCGCTGACAAGCTAGCAGTTTCAGTTCAGCCTTACCGCCACCGAGACCAAAGCCGCTTCTCTGTTTTTGTACTTCCGCTAGATACAGCACACTAATAGTCCTCTGCTTCGTAAAACCTATCCCAACTTACTTTAAGCTACTTAAAGGTCTAAAAGATAAGTGGTGTTTACTTCCTACCCTGTTGGGTAGACGGCTAATCCCAATATAAGTAGGCTATCCCCCTTAAGCCAAAGGTTCTCAACTAAAGAGAACACTGGGTGTGATCAGTAGTCAACTTACCTAAGTCCAATTACCTAAAGTAAATAATTATAGGCAAGGAAGGATAACTTTTTGCCAATTAAGTCTTACTCTTTGGTGTCGTTTGCCCAATCCGGGGATAGCATTTTTTCCTAACTATAGCACTGCCTCACGCATAGCACTGCCTCACGGGAGAGCGTCCAGAAAGCACGGCCGCCGCCCTTCTGGACAAATGAGAGAGCAGTATCAATGCCGCTTGATTAAAGACTAGCAAAACTGCGGGGACTGCCATAGGCCCAAGCTGAAAAAGGTCAGTCCGTCAAAAACTTTCTATTGATTGTACCAGGCTTTAGTGGCCACTCGATCGTCAAAAAAGCCTTCGCTGCCCCCAAGCGGGTACCATCCTCCAGCGGACTAGGGATTTGAACCGTGCTGCCTTAGAATAGGGTAATGACGCGAGCCTATGACGCTCGTCGCGGGCGAACAAAAAGGTCGATCGGCACTGAGGGTTTTCCTGACAATTGCCAACAAAGGTTCATTTTGACTGCACCTGATTTTAGGGATGTGGCAAACCCACAAAAAACCTCGATCGCAACTCATCCAACCCAACAGACTAGCCTCCAGTTCCCATCGGGGATCGATCGGCACTTGCTGCTGGTAGCAGCGGTAAAACCAGAGAATCCTTGGTATTTTGAAGTTGACCCACGCAAAGATGTGTTGGATAAACTGACGGCATACTCAGCCAAAAACTTCAAAACTTTGGCGATCGAAGACTTGAACCAGTCGGGAATGCCAGCCTTGCACACTCGAAGAACCCGTGCAATCGTGCAATGTGGATTCTACGAGTGTAGGCAACAGTGGGAATACTAAGGTGAAACTCTACACTTAAAGAATGCCGCGAGTTTCGCGGTTTCAGCTTGTGGACTGGTAGCGCGGCCGAGGAGCGGCAGCAAGTATTGCCCTTTCGTCAATTCCCAATTGTGAGATCGGCATCAGCGCGTAATTTATTGACGGAAACTAAAGTCAATCTTTTCGCCAGCACACAGTCTTTCCGAGTTCAGACGCCAACGGTTTTAAGGAGGACACTTTAGCTGCATGCAGGGAAATTTGAGTGAAATAGACATCCGCAGCATCCTGCAATTGATTGAGTTAGGTCAGCGAACCGGAGAACTGTTCGTAGAGGCCTACACCTCCACCGGCAGCAGCACGGGTACTCAACCTACCCCGCGCTCCCTTGCAGGACAATCCTGGTATGTCTTCTGCTTCAACGGTCAGATTATTTACGCTACCCAGAGTGCGGGTAGTTTGTTTCGGTTGCGCGACTACCTGCGCCGCTACAAAGCAGATACCGCCCTCGACAAAATCCAAGTTCCCTATATGGCATCTACCAATGCCCCAGAATACGGCTACCTATGGGCCCTGCTAGAAAACCACATCCTCACCCCAGCTCAAGGGCGCAACATTATCCAGAGCATGATCCACGAAACCCTATTTGACTTGCTCAGTCTCCACCAGGGTTCCTTCACTTTTGAAATGGGCCCAGCTTTGGCCCCTCAACTGACCAGCTTAGAAATTAGCTCGCTGCTGGCCAAGATTGTCAAACAGGTGCAGCAGTGGAAGCAGTTTCACCCTCACATTCAGTCGCCCAACCAATGCCCGGTGATTTCAGACCCCTCCGAGCTGCGAGTCGCGCTGCCTGTCAATACCTTTAATACTCTCAGACGCTGGGCCGATGGGCACACTTCGATCCGCCAAATGGCGCGCTACCTCAACCGAGACGTGCTCACTGTTGCTAAGGCGATTTACCCCTTTGTGCAGCAGGGATTGGTGCAAGTATTTTACGAACCTTCTGTTGCCCCGGCCAACAATAAAAAAGAATGGTCGTCCCCAGAAACCAAAGTTCCGAGAGTTGTCTGTATTGACGACGACAATATTATTCGCAAAACAGTCGAGTCAATTTTAAATGAACACGGTTACGAAGCTACTACGATCGGCAATCCCCTCCAAGCCCTGAGTTTGGTGTTTCCACTAAAACCCGATTTAATTCTTTGTGACATCGCCATGCCGGAACTCGACGGCTACGAAATTTGCGCGATGCTGCGTAGTTCTAGCGCTTTCCGGCAGACGCCGATCGTTATGCTGACGGGCATCGACGGGTTTATTGATCGCGTTAAAGCCCGCATGGCAGGAGCTACAGACTTTTACACGAAACCTTTTGGTGAAAGCGAGTTATTGATGCTGGTAGAAAAATATGTAGGTCCGGGCTACCCTCGGGTCAATCTCTCGGGAAGATTATTAGACCGCTCGCTAGAAGACCAATTAGAAGAAAAATAAATTTCGCACCCATGCCCTGATGGGATCTTTTTTGTACCTGCGGTTAGATCAAGTCTCGGCCGCCACAAAGAGAAAACTGGGGGTACTATTGGCGATCGCACCATAAACTAGAATGTATTAATCCGCGCGCTGGCATAAGGGTGTCGGTAAAACTCTGTTGAATTTCTAGGCCCAAGTGGGTCTAACACGCTCAAAGTGCAAATATAATATACTTGTTCTCCACTTGCAGCCGCTCCGAAAAACTGATGCACAGAGCTACTAATTCCTAGGTATTTCTGTACAAAGTCAGAGAGTCCAATTCTCAGTCTTAAGTGACTCCGTTCATGATTGTCGCGACACCAGCCATGTCAACAACTCCTCGCTAATCCGAGTATCGGTTTAGCATTCATCACAGAAATTACCCAGAGTTTTACCACTTGAGACGGCGGTGGGAGTACAAAGTGAAGCTGTAGGGGTTTCAAATTAATTGTTCGTAGTCGATTTGAGCTAATTGGCCAGCAAAGGTCGCGCGAATTTATTGATGGCAGTCAATTATTGACGGAGCAAATTTATTGCCAAGGACCTCCGGCAGTCGCGCCATTCACCCCTTGGCTGTGTCAAGTTTCGACCATCGAAGTTTTGATCGGGTTATTCTTGGCGGGAAACCTCAACAATTTGCTAGAAATGCAGGTGTCAGAATTATGATTAGCGGTAGCCCAGACTTTATATTACCAGGACTAGGTGTAGATCCGGCTCCGGAATTCCAAGAACTAGAAACTCCCGAAGGCGAGCTGCACCTGCGGTTCTACGTTCCTTCGGGGAACGAGTTCGCACTGCCAGCGACAGGGATTAGAGAGGTACTATCCCCTTCCCCAGACCGCATGACACCGATCCCCAACGTTTCCTCTTTGCTTTTAGGTACGCTAAATATGAGAGGACGAGTGATTTGGGTGGCAGACCTCGGCCAATTTCTGGGAGACCAAACACCTCTGAACACAGATAGACCCGAAATCCCGATCGTGGCTGTGGAAGACCAAGACACGATTTTGGGGCTGGCAGTCGATCGAATTGTGGGGATGGACTGGCTCGACGTAGAGCAACTGCACTCTCAGAACAATGCACCAGACGGCATGATTCCATTTCTGAGGGGAGAATGGATGTTAGGTGCACAAGCTCAGAAAGTGCTCCGACTGCTAGATCAAGTGAAAATTCTGCGCTCGGCGCGGTGGGCAGCGTGAAATCGATTTTAGATTTGCGATTTGCGATTTTCGATTGGGGTCTAACCATCAACAGTCACACGACTTGAGGCGCGCATCTAAACATTCAATTCAAGATAAAAATCAAAAATCTCAAATCTAAAATCTAAAATCCAAAGAGGGCGGCAAATGGCAACAAGTACCAACTTTCAGCAGGACTACCAACGGGCAGAAGCGGCCTACATGGATGGCAATTATTCAGAAGCCGCAGCCCTAGTTTATCAATTAGTAGAAGATTTTCCCGAAGACCCCAGCGCTCGCCTGCTGTGCGGACACATTTACTGCTACGGACTGCAACAGTATGAGGTGGCGCGGGAACAGTACACGGTTGTGCTAGGCCTGAGTGACGACCCGAGTTTGGTGGAACACGCTCACAACGGAATTACCTACACAGACCAATTTTTATCTGGAGAACTGCAAACAGAAAATTTCGAGGCTTTGTCTGCTGAAACTGAATTAGAATTCTACCCCGACTTATCTCTTGATGAAGGCTTAGAAGACCCGGATTTGGGACTTTTTCAAGGAAATTCCCCATCCCTTTCCTATAGAAGTCAATCCCCAGACGACATGGAAAACGAGGACTTGGCAGACTTGGGGATGAGTGGCTTGGGGTGGGAAGCAGAAGACGACGATCACCCAGGCTTAGTCCCAGATTTAGCCTCACATTCTAACCCGTTTGGTGGCGACAGCGGCGGAATGGCAGCTTATGCTGAGACCTCCGACTCCCTAGACGACATAGACGAGTTTGCCGACTCGGACTTTGGAGACCCTTTTGCCTTAGATGATGGAGGGTTTGAGGCGGCTGACGTGTCTAGCAGCAAAGTGTCTGGGAAAAGCGCACCTTACTCAGGAGATTCGTTTTCAGAAGCTCCGACTCAGATGCTCAACGGTCAAAGTTTTGCCTCTTCAGAAACCGGGAATTCCTTCGACTCGAACCAACTAGACTCCCCCATCGGGCCCTCGGACAATTTTGGCGAACCTTTTGCTGCGCTCGATTTGCCAGACGAATTCGACGATAACTCCGACTACGACTACCAATCCCCGCCCCAGAGTGGCCAAAATCACGGTCATAACGCACCTGGGGTCGAAGAGGAAGATCCCTTTGCCGAGGCGATGCCCTCGCCGGGTTTCGGGTCTTCTCGACCTCAAAATAAACAGCCGAATCACGGGTCGAACTACTCGTCAAACTATTCGCTGGCGGAAGACGAAACGCTGTTGATGGGAGGTGCTGTCCCCAACTCTCAAAGTCAAAGGTCGAGCCGGGGACAATTTAATTCAGTCGATCCAGCTTCCGCCAACAGCAACGGTTACAGCGACTCGGAACCCCCGGCATTTGGCTCTAGAGACAACTTCGAGTTAGATGCTTTTGAAGACGACGCTTTTAGCGATTCTTTCTCTTTCGACGAAAACGAACAAGCGACAGCTTTCGGAGCGTCCGACAAGAACAACAGCGCCTGGTCATCAAAAACTGGGAACGCTCAAGTACACAGCGACTTTTTAGACGAATTTGACGAATTTGACGATTTGGGGAATTTGCCGGACTTTGATATCTCAGAAGATGCCACGAGTTCGATCTTGACTAGAGGTAACACCAATTTCGGCAACTCGACCAGCGGCATGATGGGAACAACAGGCAGTAGCCTGGACTTTGACAACAGCGATGGCTCAGCAATTCGGGATGACGAGATATTTAGCATAAACGGCCCGGCTGATGCGTCGGTGCCGAATTTTTCTCCCACCGAAACAGAAGCGCTCGATACTTCGGTCACGGTAGAACAGGGGGGACTGGCTTTCTTGGAAAATGCCCCTTTGTTTACAAAACAGTTGTATACGGCAATCGGGGCAGGACTGGTTTCTTTGGTAGCTGTGGCTTTCGTCACCAACATTGCTTCCTATCAAGCTCTGCGGCAAGACAAACCGGAGGCGATCGTTTACCTGCGCCAAACAGGCTGGGTAATGACCGCAGCCGCAGGCATTACCAGCTTTTTAACTTCTTGGGGCATCGGCCAGTTGATCGCCAAGCAGGTACGCCAGTCGTCGGACAATTTGCAAGCTCAGTTCGATGCCGTATCTCAAGGAGCTTTGGACGCTCGGGCTACGGTTTACTCGGAAGATGAATTTGGCAAAATGGCTGCTAAATTCAACCACATGGCGAAGGTCATCCAAACCACGATTAGCGATACCAGGCGCAAGTCTGACGAGCAGGAACAGGCAAAAGAAGACTTGCAGCGCCAAGTGATTCGCTTGCTAGACGACGTGGAAGGAGCGGCCCGGGGTGACTTGACGGTGACTGCGGAAGTGACAGCAGACGTTTTGGGTGCTGTTGCGGACTCGTTTAACTTGACAATTCAAAATCTGCGCGAAATCGTCCATCAGGTGAAGCAGGCGGCTCGGGAGGTCAGCAAAGGCGCTACGGATAGTGCTAAGTTTGCGGGCGATTTGTCTTCCGACGCACTGCGGCAAGCTGAGGAACTGGCGGCAACGCTGAATTCGGTGCAAGTCCTCACCGATGCGATTCAGCGGGTCGCAGAGAGCGCTAGAGAGGCAGAAGAAGTGGCCCGGGGCGCGGCGGCAACAGCTCTGAAAGGCGGCGAGGCTGTGGAGCGGACGGTGGCCGGGATTTTGGAAATTCGAGAAACAGTAGCAGAAACCACGAGAAAAGTCAAGAGGCTGGCGGAAGCTTCTCAAGAAATTTCTAAGATTGTGGCTTTAATTGCGACGATCGCCTCCCGGACGAATTTGTTGGCCCTCAACGCCAGTATTGAGGCGGCGAGAGCTGGGGAAGCGGGCAGGGGTTTTGCGATCGTGGCAGACGAGGTGCGACAATTGGCAGACCGATCGGCTAAGTCTTTGAAAGAAATCGAACAGATCGTGATGCAAATTCAAAGCGAAACCGGCGCGGTAATGACGGCGATGGAAGAAGGGACGCAGCAGGTTATTGAGGGGACAAGATTGGCAGAACAGGCGAAGCGATCGCTTGAAGATATCATTCAAGTAACTAACCGAATTGACGTGTTAGTGCGATCGATTACTGCCGACACAGTAGAGCAAAACGAAACAGCTCGCGCCGTAGCTTCTGTTATGCAGGCTGTCGAGTTGACCGCTCAGGAAACATCCCAAGAAGCGCAGCGAGTTTCCGGTGCTTTGCAAAACTTGGTAGGCGTTGCTCGCGACCTTTTGACATCGGTGGAAAGATTCCGAGTAGAAACAGCAGAAAGACAATAGTTAAGTGTCTACTGCTTTTTTATCGCCATCATTACCAGCACATTAGTGTGGTAATGATGGCATATAAAAAGCAACCTCACAGTCTTGAAACCGCTGCGGGGCTGCTAATTCAACACCTAAACAAAGTAGGAGTTGCACAGATGGACGATAACATAGTAGAGGTAATACCGGGCATCTTTGGTGAAGTTCATCCTACGGGCTGTATTATCTCTACCCTAACCAAATCTAGCAGGGGCTATGACAATAAAAGACTTCGCATTAACGGTGAGGGGAAAACGTTTACTGTCCACCGTTTAGTATTAGAACATTCATTAGGTATGTGGCTCAGGCCCGAATACTTTGCTTGCCACACTTGCGAGGTTCGCAACCGCATTAATTCTAACCATTTATGGGAAGGTTCTAGGCTAGAAAATTCTCAAGACAGGTTTAGAAAAGGACGTATTAAAAATGTCGAAAGTACATCAGCGCTACAACCTCAAAAAAAAACTGCGAGGTATAGAAATAATTTCCGCTATTCTAGCCCAAATACAGCCGAACGTCTGCCGGATTTGTACCTTGGCTAAAAGAAGTGATGGTTACGCCATTAAGGGTACTAAAATTAATGGCAAAACAAAAAGTTTCTACGCTCACAGACTGGTACTGGAACACAAACTGGGACGACCTGTAAAACCCGGTTATTTTGCGTGCCACAGTTGCGACGATCGCGGTTGTGTCAATCCTGACCATTTGTGGGAAGGAACTCCCGCAGATAACTCTCGGGATGCCATAGAGAAAAACCGCTTTCCTTTCGTTCCAGGTAAGATAGGTCCTAACCGCAAACTCAAACCCGAACAAGTGCGGGAGATTCGCTATCTTTTAAGTGAGGGTATATCGAAAACAAAAATAGCCAGGATATTTGCGATATCTCGCAGTCAGATTATTCTCTTGGCAAGGGGCGAGATCTACAAAGAACTTCTCTAGAACTACTAACATAGACCCAATACAATAACGCTTAAAATCAGGAATAAAACTATGCTGCCGGAGCAACAACAGAGGATAATGGGCTACTTTATTGAGGAGGCAAAAGACCACCTCAATACGATCGAACAAGGCTTGCTGAATCTGCAAACCACGATCGAAGACCCAGAACTGGTCAACGAAGTATTTAGGGCCGCTCACTCTGTCAAAGGAGGAGCAGCAATGCTGGGGCTGACCAGCATTCAGCAAACAGCTCACCGACTAGAAGATAGTTTTAAAGTTTTAAAAGAGTGCAGCGTTAAAGTAGACCAACAGCTAGAGTCCCTTTTTCTGCGAATATTTGACACATTGCAAGGGCTGTTAGAGCAACTGTCGGGGCCTTTTGGACTGACAGAAGAATTGGGAGAACAGATGGTTCGAGAATTAGAACCAGTATTTGAAGAACTCAACGGGCACTTGGGGGGACTCGTCGGATACGGAGAACACCATGCAGACGAGAGCTACGCGATGCCAATACCCGAACCAGTTATGGCGGGGATGGGAGTCGGGGCGTTTGCCTCATCAAGGAGTTTTCCCGATTCGCGGTCAGTTTACGCACCTGATGCCAGAGCAACAGAAGACAGCGCGCTGCTGCTAGTATTTGACTCGGACGTGCCGGCGAGGATGCGGGAACTTCTGCAAGAGTTCAAACAGCCCGAGGGGCCTGAAAGCAGGCGGCAACTCAAGAACATTTGTCGGAACTTGCTCAGGGCAGGGGAAGAATTTGAACTGCCCTGCTGGATAGAATTGATCAAAGCTGTATCCAAGGCGATCGCCAACCCAGAAAATACTTACCGTACCTTAGCGCCAACGGTGATCAAAGACATCAAACAAGCGCAAGAACTGGTAATTTCTGGTCTAGAATCGTCGATCGCACCAAGCGCAAAACTTCTGGCGCTGCTGCCGGCTGTTCTGGTTCCAGAAACGGATTTTGAAGATTTGCTGGCCTTCGCTCAACCGAGTAAATCCGGGACAAAGGTGGTTTCTGTTGAGGATGAGGCCTGGGATCTGGTGGGCTCGGGCGATACCCCGGATGGATTGAACAAGTTGCTGCCGACTATTTCTGGAATGAGTATAGACGAGCTGTTCGACCAACTAGACAGTGGCGACAGCAACGATGACAGTGGCCTTCGATCCGCCCAGTTCGACGAGGATTCCGCCTTCGCAGAATCGGATATGGAGACGGGTGCTTTTAGAGGCTCAACCCGCACCGGCCCGGAAGTGGGCGCGGCAGAACTCAACACTTTAGCTGACTTGTTTGACGGCGAGTCCCCGGATCTCGACGGTGCTTGGGAAGAAGAAGAAGAACTCGACTATGCACAGTCTTCTGGGATATCGGCGGGAATGCTGGGATCAGACGATGATGACAATTCCGGCGATTTTACTGATTTGTTGTTTGACGAATACGATGCCGAAAGTTCCGAAACGAACACGAAGCCTCCGATTGATGACCTGACGAGCTTGTTTGGGGAGGATTTGCTGTTTGGAGAGGAGGCAGAGGGCTCGGCAGTAGCTGCCGGTCAGAAAAATGGGGGTTCGAGCCAGCGGTTAACTCGCAAACAGCTTAAAACGGGTAACGGTAGGGGCGGTTTGGAGCGGCGAGAGGGCACGGTGGCCCCAGCTAGGGGACAAGCGGACGAAGATGCTCTCGGTACGCTTTTGGACGAAGTGGCTGCCCAAACTTCTGCTAGTGGTACGGACGATAGTGATTTCGATAACTTGTTCGGCGATTTAGGCTTATCAGAGGCAGCGGATGTGCCGGCACTGTCTTCGGAGTATTCCCTGAAGTCGGAGGCTTTCGACGGAGAATCGAAGGAGCTGGCAGCAGGGGGGGGCAATAATGATTCAGGGGATGCCGAAGCGCATGCTCTCCCTGAAATGGATGATTTCGAGTTGTTCTCTGAGGTTGGCGAGGACTCGGATTTGAGCGAGCTGTTGGGGATTACTTCTAGTTTCCTTTCTTCAGAAGACGAAGGCGGGGAGAACGGGGGCGATCAAGATATAGCTGCGGGCATCGCACAAAATGAGGAAATGGGCAGCGTTTTTAACATGACATCAAATTCTGATTTAGATATCTCTGCGGATGAAAACTGGCTAGAAGATGCTTTCGGCCTGGAAGACGAGTCTGTGCAATCGGTCAACCTAGAGCTGGACGATACCGATTTAGATGCCCTGTTTGGGGATATGACTTCGGGTTCGATTTCTGAGGATGAGCAGACTGTGCGGGATCGCCAAGGAGTGGCTACTTCCCGAGAAGCCGCTGATTTGACTGAGCTGTTCGGTTCTGTACCTACGGGTACTGAGTATGATGGGCAAGCTTCGGGGCAAGCCCGTGGGAGTTGGCCCAATGATGGGGATTCAGAATTGCTGAGTGCGGGTGTGGGATTGGAGGAGGGCGACTTGGGGAGTTTGTTCGAGAACAATGCGGAGGCTGTTTCCGACAACGGCTGGGCAAATTCGGCAGAGGTTGAACTTGGGGCTGTGTCCGATGATCGTCCTGATTCGGAAATTTCAAGTGTCGAGTCTGATGAGGGCGCAGTTTTCGACTTTTTGGAGGATATGTTTGCCGAAGGCATGGTGCAGCAGCCCGATGCTGTAGCGGCGGGAGATGAGGGCGCGGCTGATGATGAGAAAGAATTGTCGCCCCAGTCTCCGGAGGGTTTGTTCGACGAGGGGGGTGCGGATTTGTTCGATCGACCCGAAACAGAGGCCGCTGGGGACTCCGAAGGCGAGGATGATTTGTTTGATGCGCTGGAAACAGAGTTTTCAAGTGCGGATTTAGAGGCGCTGCCAACAGAATCTCTCGATAGTATGTTTGAGGGCGATGCTGACTTGCTCTCGGCGATGGAAACCGGGGCTACTCTCAACAACGAAGAGTTAGAGGGTTTTGACGATTTGTTGGATTCGATCGATGCTGAGGTTCTGGTGACTTCGGAACTGACGACGGGCTTTTGGGACGCTGAGGACGAGTCGGCCCAGGCCGATTCCTCGGAGTTGGAAGAGGGGTCGCTGGCAGACTTTTTTGCCGAGGGCGAATCAGGCGATGAGGATGCCGAAGGTAATTTTGACGATTTAGAAGCACTGTTAATTGCAGGGGGTGCTGGAGCTGTCATAGCAGCTTCTGGAAGTACAAATCAGAGTCCGGTCAATACAGAAGTTTTCTCGGATCTCGAAGAGCTACTCAGCGAGAGCGCAACTATGCCAGAAATTCCTGCACCGACGACCAATGCTACTAAAGCTCCGCGCACTGCCTCCGAGGAGAGCGACGACGAATTTGGCGATTTGGAAAAACTGCTGGAAGATCCCAAGGACAGCGGCCGCCAAGGGGAAGGCAATATCGGGCCGTCGGCGATCAACAGACCCAGGCGCAATGCCCGCGCGGGCGGGTTCGGCGACCAAACGATGCGGGTACCGATCAAGCAACTGGATAACCTCAGCAATTTGATGGGGGAACTGGTGGTAAACCGCAACAGTTTGGAGCAAGACCAAGAACGGATGCGACAGTTTTTGGACAATTTGCTGCACCAGGTAGCGCTGCTGAGCGATGTGAGCCAGCGGACTCAGGATTTCTACGAGCGGAGTCTTTTGGAGATTGCTTTGCTGGCAAACCGTCAGGGACATCGATCGGCCTGGCGCTCCGAGGATTCCGCCCACACCCGGGAAAGTGCCTGGAGACCAGAGGAAATGGACAGGTTTACTCCTTTCCACAGTTTGGCTCAGGAGATTATCGAGCTGATCGTGCGGGTGCGGGAGTCGGCGGCGGACATTGAGTTTTTGGTGGATGAGGCGGATCAGGTGACTCGCCAACTGCGGCAAGTTACGACTCAACTGCAAGAAGGTTTGACTCGCGCCCGGATGAAGCCGTTTGCGGAGACGACAGACAGGCTGTTCCGGGCGGTGCGGGAAATTGCGATTAAGTGCGGGAAGCAGGCTCAGTTGCAGGTTGAGGGTAAGGATATTTTGATCGACAAGATGATTGTGGATCAACTGTATGACCCGATGACTCATTTGGTGAACAATGCGATTACTCACGGGATCGAACCGCCGGAGGTGCGTCTGGCGGCTGGGAAGCCTGCTGTCGGCAGGATTACCATTCGCGCTTTCCACCAAGGGAACCAAACCGTGGTTTCGGTTTCTGACGACGGGGCGGGAATTGACCCGCAAAGGGTGAAGGCGAAGGCGATTAAGCAGGGTATGCTGACGGCGGCTCAGGCTCAGAGGATGTCTCGCTCGGAAGTTTACGATTTGCTGTTTATGCCGGGTTTCAGCACTCAGGAACAGGCGACGGAGTATGCCGGCCGGGGGGTCGGTATGAATGTGGTGCAGACTTCCTTGCAGGAGATTCGCGGTACTGTGTCGATCGATTCAACCATCGGCAAGGGGACTGTGTTTACGATCCGTTTACCTCTGGTGTTGAGCATTTCTAAGGCTCTGACTTGCATTAGCGATCGAGCTCGCATTGCTTTCCCGATGGATGGGGTCGAGGATATGATCGATGTCCCTCGCGATCAGGTGACGACGGGGGCGGACGGTTTGCCTTGCATTGAGTGGCGGGGTCAAAGCTTGCCGTTCCGGCCGCTGCGGGATTTGCTGGCTTACAACCGCCATTTGGGTCGGGGCAGTGTTTACGGGTTTAATACTGACGATGACATGATTTCGGTGATCGTGCTGCGGTCTGCTGGCAATTTCTTGGCGGTGCAGGTGGATCAGGTTTCGACGGAACAGGAAATTGTGATCAAGCCGTTGGAAGGGCCGGTGCCGAAGCCGATCGGGATTGCTGGGGCCACAGTGCTCGGGGACGGTCGGATCGTGGCGATTGCAGACGTTCTGGAGCTGATCGATTTGGCTACCGGAAGGCTGCGGAAGGACACTGGCGGTACGCTTTGGGATGAGACCGAGAGGGCTACTAAGGAGGCGGAAATCGAGAAGACTGAGCCGACTGTGCTGATTGTGGATGACTCGATTACGGTGCGATCGCTATTGTCGATTACTTTCGAGAAGTCTGGCTATCGTGTAGAAGAAGCTCGCGACGGTAAGGAAGCTTGGGAAAAGATGAAATCTGGTCTGCCTTGCGATATCGTTTTCTGCGATATAGAAATGCCGAGAATGGACGGTTTGGAACTACTTTCTCGGATGCAGAAGGATGCGGTTTTGTGTGAATTGCCGATCGCGATGTTGACTTCTCGCGGTGCGGACAGACACCGCCAAATGGCTTACAGTTTGGGCGCGAAAGGTTATTTCACTAAGCCTTATTTGGAGGAGCAATTGCTTGATGCTGCTTCTCGGATGTTGAAAGGTGAGGTTGTTGGTGCTCCGGTTGGTGTCTAATTTGTAAATCGGCTTTTATCTGCCGTTGAAAAATGCAAATTTCTTAACCGCAGATGAAAATTGATTGACGCAGATTAACGCAGATAATCTCTAATTTATCTGCGTTAATCTGTGTTTATCTGCCTCTATCTGCGGTTGCAAAAAGGGAATTTGTTAACCGCAAATGAAGATGGATTGACGCGGATTGAGGCAGATTTAGCTCGCGCTTTCGGTTTTGGTGGTAGGCTGGGAAAGTGGGGTTTAGCGGAAGGGCGATCGGTTATTTATGAAAGCTGAAGAACTTTTAGAAAGATACGCTAACGGCGAACGTGCATTTAAGAGTGCACAGTTAAGTGAAGAAAACCTTAAAGGTGCTGATTTGAGTGGCATAAACTTAGACAATGCAAATCTTTCAGGTGCAGATTTGAGTGAAGCAATTCTCACAGGTGCATACCTTCAAAGTACAAACCTCACTAAAGCATCGCTGAGAGGTGCTAATTTAAGTGGCGCAGTTGCTGGCTCAGCGAATCTCAACTGGGCTGATTTAAAAGGTTCTGATTTGAGTCGCTCGAATTTTAGTAATGCGATATTGAGTAATGCCAACCTAGAGAAAGCAAATTTAACAGGAGCAAACTTAACTAGCGCTAAATTGATTTATACCAGACTAGACAATGCAAACTTGAGTGGGGCAAATTTGAGTAGCACAGATATGAGTGTAGCTTCTTTACATCGGGCAAGCCTAAATAGAGCCAATCTGAGCAAGGCTAACATGGATGAAGCATACTTGGTTGAAGCAGACTTGACTCTGGCAAATCTGACAGACGCAACACTCCAAAATGCAAAGTTTCAAGGCTCTAAACTCCAGAAAGCCAATCTGTATAAAGTTAATTTGTCAGGCATAAATTTGGCTGACGTAGATATTAAAGAAGCGTGTCTTCAAAGTGCAAAGCTAAACAAAGCCTGTCTTCAAGGCACCAACCTAGAAAAAGTAAATTTCAGATGGGCAAATTTGAGCAGGGCAAATCTAAATGAAGCAAATTTGAGAAGATCTGACTTGACAGGAGCAATAACCTATGGCTGGAATATCGAAAATGCAGACTTCACTGGTGCTACAATGCCGGATGGAGAACTCTACCAGCCAGAAACCTCTGACGGAGAAATCTACAATCAAGAAACTTCGGAAAAATTATCCCAAAAAGTGGCATCTATGACGCGCAAAATTATTCGTACTGACAAAGCACCTGCACCAGTGGGCCCTTACAATCAAGCGATCGCCGCTACGGGCACTATGCTGTTTGTAGCTGGCCAAATTGCGATCGACATTAGACTAAACGATATTGTCTACACCGACGACGTGGCCAAACAAACCGAACAAGTTATGGCAAATCTCGAAGCCATTCTCACAGAAGCCGGCGCTACTTGGTTGGATGTGGTAAAAACTACGGTTTTCCTCAAAGATATGAATGATTTTGCCGCTGTGAATGCGGTTTATGCGAAATATTTTGATTCGGAAACTGCACCGGCGCGCGCTTGTGTGGAGGTTTCGCGTTTGCCGAAAGATGTGTTAGTTGAAATTGACTGTATTGCGGTTATTTGATTTGATCTTCTTTGAGATGCCAGACTTTTTCAAGAAGTCGGGCATCTGGATAAGCTGTTGTGCCTTTAAATAGGGTATAATAAAAAATGAGTTTAGTCAATCTCTACAAAAATGCCAGCTAA